>DATJOH010000541.1:0-10832 GCA_035507235.1 Acetobacteraceae bacterium | reverse complement strand
TCCACCAATCACAAGGACATCGGCACGCTCTATCTGCTGTTCGCGGTGATGGCCGGCATGGTCGGCGGCGTGCTCTCCATCATCATGCGCGCGCAGTTGATGTATCCTGGCAACCACATCGTCACCAACGGCCAGGAGTGGAACACGATCATTACGGCGCACGGCCTGATCATGATCTTCTTCACCGTCATGCCCGCGCTGATCGGCGGCTTCGGCAACTGGTTCATTCCGCTGATGATCGGCGCGCCGGACATGGCGTTCCCGCGGCTTAACAATATCAGTTTCTGGCTGCTGGTGCCGGCCTTCACGCTGATCATGACCGGCCTGTTCATGAACGAGTCGGGCAGCGGCTGGACGCTGTATCCGCCGCTTTCCAATGCGACCTACGAAACCGGCCCCGGCATGGACTTCACCTTGTTCGCGCTGCATCTGGCGGGCGCTTCCTCGCTGCTCGGCGCGATGAACTTCATTACGACCATTTTCAACATGCGCGCGCCGGGCATGACGCTGCACAAGATGCCGCTGTTCATCTGGGCGATGCTGGTCACTGCGTTCCTGCTGGTGCTTTCGCTGCCGGTGCTGGCGGGTGCGATCACCATGCTGATTTGCGACCGTAACTTCGGCACGGCCTTCTTCGACCCAGCCGGCGGTGGCGATCCGGTGCTGTGGCAGCATCTGTTCTGGTTCTTCGGCCACCCCGAAGTTTACATCATGATTCTGCCGGGCTTCGGCATCATCAGCCACGTCATTTCCACCTTCAGCAAGAAGCCGGTGTTTGGCTATCTCGGCATGGCCTACGCCATGGTGGCGATCGGCGTGGTCGGCTTCGTGGTGTGGGCGCACCACATGTATGTGTCCGGCATCAACGTCGACACGCGCGCCTACTTCATGACCGCGACGATGGTCATTGCGGTGCCGACCGGCATCAAGATCTTCTCCTGGATCGCCACCATGTGGGGCGGCTCCATCGAAATGAAGACGCCGATGCTGTGGGCGGTGGGCTTCATTTTCCTGTTCACCATCGGCGGCGTGACCGGCGTGGTGCTCGCCAATGCCAGCATCGACGAGGAATTGCACAACACCTATTACGTGGTGGCGCATTTCCATTACGTGCTGAGCCTGGGCGCCGTGTTCAGCATCTTCGCCGGCTGGTACTACTGGATCGGTAAAATGACCGGCAAGCCTTATCCCGAGGCGATCGGCAAGCTGCATTTCTGGCTGACCTTCATCGGCGTCAACCTGACTTTCTTCCCCATGCATTTCCTGGGGGCGGCCGGCATGCCGCGGCGCTACCCGGATTATCCGGAAGCCTTTGCCGGCTGGAACTATGTCAGCTCCATCGGTGCCTTCATCGGCGGCTTCTCCGTGCTGGTGTTCCTCTATGGCGCGTTCCGCACCTTCACGAGCAAGGAGAGGGTGGCCGACAATTACTGGGGCGAGGGTGCGACGACACTGGAATGGAGCCTGCCTTCACCGCCGCCGTTCCATACCTATGAAGAGCTGCCGGTCATCCGCTGATGGCGTCTGAGGTTCTTACCGCTGGTGCCGCCTCCCTCGCGACAGATTGGCGGGACTGGGTGGCGCTGCTGAAGCCCCGGGTGGTGAGCCTCGTGGTATTTACCGGCGCGATGGGATTGGCCATCGCGCCGGGCCATTTGCATCCGGTGCTCGCCTTCACGGCGATCCTGTGCATCGCGGTGGCGGCGGGCGCGGCCGGGTGCCTCAATATGTGGTGGGAGCGCGATATCGACGCGCTCATGCGGCGCACCATGCGCCGGCCGCTGCCGGCGGGCCGCATCGAGCCTGACGATGCGCTGGCTTTCGGCGTCACGCTGGCGGTGGCGTCCGTGCTGGTCATGGGGTTGGCGATCAATCTTGCCGCCGCGTTCGTGCTGGCGCTGTCGATCGGCTTTTACGTTTTTGTCTACACGATCTGGCTGAAGCGCAGGACGCCGCAAAACATCGTCATCGGTGGCGCGGCGGGCGCGTTTCCGCCGATCATCGGCTGGGCCGCGGTGACCGGCAGCGTCGATATCATGCCGCTGCTGCTGTTTCTCACCGTGTTCTGCTGGACGCCGCCGCATTTCTGGAGTCTCTCGCTGTACGCCTGCAAGGATTACGACCGCGCGGGCGTGCCGATGCTGCCGGTGGTGGCCGGCGCGCGGACCACGCGGCGGCATATTTTCGCCTACACGCTGCTGCTCGCGGTCGTTTCGGTGCTGCCGTGGGTGCTCGGCTACGCGGGCCGTATTTATGGTGCGGTCGCGGCGGTGGGCTCACTGATCTTTTGCGTCCTTGCCTTGCGCGTGTTGACCGATCGGCAGGATGAGGCCGGCCGCAGCCGCACCGGCGATGCGCCGGCGCGCCTCGCCTTCCGCTATTCGCTGCTCTATCTGGCGGTGCTGTTCGCTTCGCTCGCGGTCGACCGGTTCGCGGCATGAACGGTGATGAGTTTCCGCCGCGCCCGACGCCGATCGAGGCGGCGCTGATGCGGCGCCGCCAGCGGGGCCGCAACATCGCCATGATGGTGGTGCTGGGAAGCCTCGTTGTGCTGTTCTTTGCGATTACGATTGTAAAACTGACGCGCAGCTGAGTGCGGGCGCGCGCGTCTTCGGGAGTTTGGGGTTCGATGGAAACAGTAGCGCATCACGGTGGCGTGGTTGCCAAATCGGGACTGAAGCAGCCCTATCATCTGGTTGACCCGAGCCCCTGGCCGATCGTCGGCGCGGCCGGCGGCGGCTTGTTGCTGACCGGCATCGTGTTCGCCGCCCATTGGGGCAACTACATTCTTCTGGGACTGGGCGTCCTGCTGGTGGCGCTGACCATGGTGATGTGGTGGCGCTCCGTGCTGTTCGAGAGCCACACGCCAGGCTTGCACACGCCTGTGGTGCGGCTCGGCCTGCGCTACGGCATGGCGCTGTTCATCAGCAGCGAAGTGATGTTCTTCGTCGCTTTCTTCTGGGCCTTCTTCCACTTCGCGATTTTCCCCGAACATGTCGCCGGCGCCGCGGTCGCCTCCTGGCCGCCACCGGGCATCCATACATTCGATCCGTTCAAGATCCCGTTCCTCAACACCATGATCCTGCTGCTGTCGGGCGTCACGGTGACCTGGGCGCACCACAGCCTGCTGGTGAATGACCGCAAGAACCTGATCATCGGCCTTGGCATTACGGTGCTGCTCGGACTTTCCTTCACCAGCCTGCAGGCTTACGAATATTCCGAAGCGCCGTTCCACTTCTCCGGCGGCGGCATCTATCCCTCGGTGTTCTTCCTGGCGACCGGATTTCACGGTTTCCACGTCATGGTCGGCACCACCTTCCTGATTGTCTGCTGGTTCCGAGCCCGTGCCGGCGCCTTCACGCCGGAACGCCATTTCGGCTTCGAAGCCGCTGCCTGGTATTGGCATTTCGTGGACGTGGTGTGGCTGTTCCTGTTCTGCTTCATCTACGTCTGGGGCGCTGGTCCGCCGCCGATCGAGTAGCGTAGATTGGCGGAGCCTGAGGTCAGCGTTGTCCGCGCCGCGCTGACCTGCTCCTGCCCGCGCTGCGGCCGCGGCAAGCTGTTCGCGGGCTTGATCCGGTTGCGCGACCGCTGCCCGGCTTGCGGGCTCGATTATTCCAAAATGGATGTCGGTGACGGCTTTACCGTGCCGATCCTGATGGTGCTGGGCTTCATGATCGTTGGCGGCGCGATCTGGGTCGATTTCACGTTCACGCCGCCGCTGTGGCTGCACCTGGTGATCTGGCCGCCGGTGACGCTGGTTTTGGCGGTGACGATGACGCGCTACCTGAAGAGCTTTCTGGCTGTGCAACAATATCACGTGCGCCGCGCGGAAATGGGGCTGTGATTGGCCGACGGGCGAAGCAAAGAAAGACTTCTTTTTTGAAAAAAAGAAGCAAAAAACTTTTGCAAGTGCGTCCAGCGTTTTGTTTGACCCGGCGAACCCGATGCTGCCCGAAATGAGTAAAAGTTTTTTGGTTCTTTTTTTCAAAAAAGAACTTCTTTCTTGGCGGCGCGCCACTCTCAGTGGGCGGTGATATGAATCGGTTACCCGTCGGCGGGTACCGGCCGCCGGAAAAAAACATCAGATCGGCAACGTTCGCCACCTTCATTGCGCTCGTCATGCTGATTGCGCTGGGTGTTTGGCAAATCCAGCGGCTGCACTGGAAAGAGGGTTTGCTGGCGCAGATCGCGCACGCGGAGCAGGCGCCCCCGGTGCGGCTCGTCGGTGTGCCGGCGCCATTTGCCAAGGTGTGGACGGAGGGCAATTTACAGCCGGGCGTGGCGCTCTATGGCGCGTTCGTGCGTACGGCGCCGGATGGCTCCGCGGAGCTGGGCGCCGACCGCCTACAGATTCTGCAACGTCCTGACAGCCCGCCGGTGCTTGTTGATCTTGGTTGGGTAGCAACGGAAGGAGCAACGCCACCGGTTGCCGCCGGTGCCGCGCGCATCGTGGGGTATGCACGGCCGCCGAGCCATCCAAGCTGGTTTTCGCCGGAGGATGAAGCGGCAACGCACCGGTTCTTCACGTTGGATCCGGCGCCGATTGCGCGATCTCTTGGCGTCGCGGTGGTGGCACCCTTTACGCTGGTCGCGCTCGGCGAAGCGCGACCCGGGTCGCCGGTGCCAGCTTCCACCCTGCCCCGTCCGCCGAATAATCATTTGCAATACGCATTGACTTGGTTCGGCCTGGCCGGCGCGCTTGCTGGCGTGTTCGCGGTATGGCGGTCGCGGGTGCCACGGCGCGTCTAGCCAGTAATTCCCGAGCAACGCGGCTGACCGATGTGGATCGCACCGGGATCTATAAAAACTTGTTTACAGGCGTGTTTCGCGGTACTGGAAGCGCGGCTCCTGCAACACGCACCGGCACGGTTGCGGGCGCGGCTACGGGGGATGCGCAATGGCAGTCGGTGAAGAAAGCACGATCGAAAAACCACCGGAAGTTGTGGCGCGTGCTCGAGTTCTCGCGGATGCGGGCAATGTCCAGGCGGCGCTGACGCTGCTTATGGAACGGCGCGGCAACTGGCAGCGCGTGCCGCCAGTCTATGACGCGATGATCGGTCGATATTCGTTACGAACAGGCGATGCACAGGCCGCGGTGGAGCATCTGGCACGCGCGCGGGAAGCCTATGGCGACGCCATGCCCGTCGAACAGCGGCGGGATTTCGCGGCAGCCTTGCTCAGTGTCGGGCGAATCGAGGCCGCTGGCCGGGAATTCGGCCTGGTCGCCGATGCCGGCGGCACAATTACCCGGCCGCTGTACCGCACCGCCATCGATGCGTTTCGTCATAGTATCGGAACGGTCTTGGATGAGGGTCCATCAACGCCGTATCGCGTTCTGGCGCAGGCGCAGGCGCTGGTGGATGGTCGCGACCACGCGGCCGCACGCGCTTTGCTGGTGGATCACGTGGATAACTGGGCTTGCGTGCCGCCCGCCTATAGCGCGTTGCTTGGCCAGTTGCTGCTGCGGGCCGGCGACCGGCAGGGCGCGGTAGTTCATCTGGCGCGCGCCCGTGACGCGATGGGCGAGGATTTGCCGCTGGATGCGCGGCTGGCACTCGGCACCGCCTTGTTCGAGACCGCACATGTTGAAGATGCCGGTGGCGAACTGCATGCGGCCCTTTCGCAAGGCGCGCCGATTACACGGCTGGAATTGCTGGTCGCCGTCAACGGCTATCGGCGCGCTTCCGGCATTGGTCAGCCTGCCGACACTAGTTTCGCGCGCAACACAACATTCCTGGATGCCGCGCAGCGACTGATTTACGTGTCGGTGCCGAAGAACGCGGCCGGCATCCTGAAAACCGCACACGCGCTGAATGGCCCGCGCGCTGCGGAATTCGCGGCCGGCAAACAGAATATCCACGAATTTGCCGCGCGGCTGGCGCCGACGCTGTCGCGAGAGGAGTTGAAAGCCGGGCCAGGCTATTTCCGCTACACGGTGCTGCGCGATCCGCTGCGGCGTTTGCTGAGTGCCTATCTTGATCGATTTGTACGCGAAAAACTCCATCCCGCGTCCCCGGCCTGGGCTCATGTCTCGCGTGTCATCAAGGATGCGCAGGCGATAGTTGAACAGCCTTATGACCCGGTGCGATCGATCAGTTTCGAAGAGTTCGTGCATTACGTAACGAGCGCGCCGGACGAGTTGTGCGATGTCGCCTGGATGCCGCAGGTCAATTTCACCGGCAGGGATCTCGGCCAGTACGACCATGTCGGAACCGTGGAACGGCTGCCGGACACGCTGGACCTGCTCGAATCGCGGTTCGGCTACAAAATCGGCGCGCGGCCCGGCCAGCGCACGCCCATACCATGGGACGAGCGGGCGACGTTGCGCGATGCGCACCGCGCCCTGCCGCATGAATTGGATGCGTTCGAGCGAGGCATGCCGATGCCGGAGCAATTCTACACCCGCGAACTCAAGCAAATGGCGCGCAAGCGCTACGCTGTGGACATTGCCCTCTATGGCGCCGTGTCCCGGGGCCTGCCGCCGGTGCGCGGAATGATCACGGCGGACGGGAAATAGAGAGCGGCGCTGGGGATTGGGATAATAGAAGGAAGAAGGGTTCTTTTTTGAAAAAAAGAACCAAAAAACTTTTATCTATTGCGGGTGGCACCGATGCGACCCATTTGGGCCCGCTGCTGTGAACCAAAATCAAAAGTTTTTTGGTTCTTTTTTCAAAAAAGAACTGCTTCCTTTCTAACTACCCGGTCCAGGCATCAGACGGCAGCGCATAGGCGAAACGGTCGCAATAGAGCGAAAGCCGCTCCCGCATTTCCGGCCGCAAGCTTTGCCAGTCCGTAGCGGTAAGCACGGGTTTGGCGTGCTGGAATTTCCTGTGCGAGCTGTTATGGCGGTCTTCCGTCATTCCTTCGCCATCCGGATCGTCCGGGCCCGCTGCTTGGCCCGGCGCCGGGGTCCAATCGGGCGGCGTCGGGCCACGATAGCGCGCGCGGAGGTCCGTGCGCGCGACATAGGCTTGAACGGGGCCGGCGCCATCCTCGACGCGAAATATCGCCTCCGGCTGCTGGGCCATGACGATGTCGTACCAGTGCACCAGCGAGGCCACTGCGCGTTCGACCGCGTTTTCGAGTGCCGCAAGGTCCGTTCCGGTCGCGCGCAGAATATGCAGGCGCCGGAAATTGAACGACGCGCCGACGCCGTTTTCGAGCATGATCGACGGCACGGCATCCGCCGGATCGCGCACGTGCGCCACCGTGCGGTCGAACGCAACAGCGCAGGTGGCGTTGTCACCGTAGGGTATGTTCAGATCCTGTACGGCGTGCATCCAGCTGGAAATGCCGTCGCGCAGTAATCGCTCGTGGCCAATCTCAACCTGCTGTTCGGCGAACAGATGCGCCATGTAATTGGACGCGCAGCGTGGGTGGCCGATGACGCGAAGCGCGCGGCGTATCCTGGCCGAGCCGGCGAAGCTCTGCCGGTCGGTGCTATCGGCAATATTGAAACGGAAATTGCCGGTGGAGCGCACAGCAGTGGGGCCGCCCACGATGCGGTCGGTATCCGTGGGCACGGCGAGCGGATGGTTAGGCATCAGCAGATTTGGCGTGCTGGCGAGAATGCTGGAATCGGAACGGTGCCGCCTGGTTGCGAAACCCATCCAATAATCAGCCAGGCTGCCGATATCGATGGCGATGCCACCGCGCTCGCGTATGCGCTCACAGTAGATCTTGCCAAGAAAACCCGCCGCGACGAGGTAAAGTTCACCGGGCAGCGGTGATAGTGCAGCCGAGAGTTCGTCATGCCGATCGAGCAACGTATGGCCCGATGCGCCGGGATCTGGCTTGCGGCCAAACACGTCGCCGTATTTATGTTCCGCCGGAATATGGTGCGCGATGCGTGTTTGCACCCCGAAGCCTTGCAGCAGGGCTGGCGCAAGATCATGGCAGGATATGTAGGAAACCGATCGCGTCGCCCCGAGAATGTCGCTCCAGAGGCCCCAGGCATTGAGATCATGGTGGAAATCTGCGGAGGTGAGCACCGCCTCGGTCGCAACGCTATCAAAATGGCTGTGGCAGTTCAGCATGCCCCTGCCGTAGGCGGAACCGCCGAAACCGCCAAGCAATGCGTGGATGCATCCGGCAAAGGACATGATTCCGACGGCCGAGGCGCGGCTGACGGCGGTCAGAAAGTCGGCATTGATGGTGGCAAGCCGTTCTCCCGCCATGCGGGTATCGCCCCACCAAATGTTCTGGATATAGGCCTGGTCCGCGGTCGTTTGCGGTGCGCCCCATGGGTGCCAGGGCAGGAACAATGCCTCGCCGTCGCTGACGCGCAGGAACGAGGCGGGCCGGCCATGCCGGATGCAGTCGATGATCCGGCCTGCCAGCATCACGGCGTCCGCGTAACTGGCCCATGTGCAAAGACAGCTCGAATCCGCCTTGCCCTCGATGCCCACGAGCAGGCGGAGGCAGTGCGCGATCAGGTTCTCGCTTGCGCTCCAATCGTCGGAATTCGGCAGCCGCGCGATCGCCGCCACGAGGCGCTCACGGGCGTCGCGGCGATTATTTTCGAATGCGGAAAAATCACCCACGCGCAGTGTTCGTTCGACGATCATGGCCCTGTCGCGCGCGGCGACGGCCAGCAATTCGATCTGCAAGGCGATCGCCGGCGGCTGATCCCTCGCGCCGGCCTGCAGGGCGGCGAGCTGAGAATCATCGAGTTGCAGCCGTCCAAGGAGGCCGACGAATATTCGATCGCCACCCCGGCTGGTATTATCGGCGATAAGGTCGGAGATATCGTTCATATCCCAGGTGCGCGGATCCGACAGCCGCATCGCCGCGAGGTAGATGCGGGGCGGGAATAGCGCCTTCATTTCGTTCCGTATCCGGTCGCCCAGGGCACTATCCTTGCCGATGCTGACAAGCCGGAGGTAATCGCGCCAGGCACCGATCGCGGAGGGAAAGCGCGTGACGCCGCGCGCGAGGATGTCGCGGGCGATCGCATAGTAGCCAGCGGCATCCGCGGCGCCGGCCAACCGCCGTAATGGCGAAAGCGAAAGTTCCTGCCCGGCCAGTTGTTCGACAAGCGGCGCCACCGCCGACCAGCGCAGCATGTGCTGATAGTAGGCCGCAATGATACCGGGCGCGACTTCGTGGAATAGCAGTTCCTGCGCCGGATCAGTCGACCAGTCGATGGCCTTGGCGAATTGCCGCTCCAGCAGGGCCGTGTCGCCCGCCATTCTGGCGTATCTTGTCAGGAGTGTTTCGAATTCGGCCGCGTGCACCCGGCCGTCGAGCGTGGTGATTTCCTTGAGCGCGCCTGCCATGTCCCCGCCCGCGGCCAGGAGGGACGCCCGGCATTTTGTCAGCACCACTCTCGCGGCATCGTCCGCCGCGCCGCCCGCTTCCTCCAGGAAGCGGTGGCATTCCTGCAGATCATGTGCCGCCAGCAGCGCTTCCGTCACCGACAGCATGCCGGCGGGGCGACCCTGCCGCCATTCCTCCGCGCCGAGCGCGGCGGCGGCGGCGAAATCGCCGAGCCGCCTGAGTGCCACGCATTCCTGCCGGCCGAAGGCGGGATTGTGAGGGTAGGCGCGGCGCGCGGCGCGGGCGAGATCGCGCGCATCCTCGATGAGGAATAGTTGGATATAGGCTGTCACCAGTGCGCGGGCGGCACCTGCCGGCGGCAATGTTGCGGCGTTCTCGGCCCTCGCCGCCCACGCCGCATGCAGATCGAGAACGCCGAGCCAATCATTGACGGTGACCGCGAGCCGCGCCGTGCGTTCGAATTTTGCCTCGGGCATTTGGCGGAATTGTCCGAACAGCCGGGTCGCGGTCGTCCAGGCACGGCGCCCTACCGCTGCCTCAATACGCTCGGCGAGCTGTGCGGCTGGGCTAAGGGCGTTGCCCCGCGGATGATTTCGCCCTGGTGGATGTTGCATGGGGGTGGCGGAACCGTTTCGGCCCAATTCAGGTCCGAGTGCGCTCCGCGCCGCCAGGGTGCGCATGGATGCGGGATGAAGTTGCGGAGCGCACTCAACCCAGCTAGCCGCGCCCCGGCCGTAACCGATATTGTCACGCGGATGTCCGAGCTAATCAAGCCAACCGTTGCGTCGCGCCTCGCGGCTGCGCGCCTTCGGTTTGACGAAGGCGATATCGCCGGCGCGGCGGACGAGGCGGCGGCGCTTTGCCGCGAACGCCCGGACAATGTCAGCGCGCTCGCCCTGCATGCGCGGTGCGCCGTGCGCGCGCAGGATTGGGAGGCGGCAGCGGATCGCTGGCGGCGCTGCCTCGCTGCCAAGCCCCCGCAAGGCATGGCCAGGGTCGCGGTTCAAGGCCTGGTGAAAGCCCTCACGGAACTTGATCAGTTCACCGAGGCTGAGGCGCTGTGGCAGTCCATGCGGGCGGCAAACCCGGCCGACGCCACTGGGATTGCCGGGCTGGCGGCCGTGGTGGCGCGCCGCGGCGATGCCGCCGCGGCCGCCGATTTGTGGCGGCTTGCCATCGCCACGGCGGCGGGGAGTGAGCCGGCATGGCAGCTTGGCTTAGCGCGGGCACAGGCCGCATGCGGCGACGCGACTGCCGCCATCGTGACGACCCAGGATCTGTTGCGCCAAAGCCCCGGCTTCCGGCCGGCCATGGGATTTCTTTGCCAGATGCTCGTGCAGCAAAATTGCCGGACGACGGCGATGGCTGAACTGGCGGATGGTGTGTTCGCCGGGAGTCTGGCCGCGGTCTCGGAGCGCCTCCGGCTGCTGCTGTGGCTCGAACACATGGATAACGCGCGCGCGGTGTTCGACCGGGCTCTTGCGGTTGCCGAAAAGGTCGAGGATTTTTCGGCCCTGTTCCCGCATATTCCGCGGCTTTATGAGCCCGCG
>DATJOH010000540.1:0-4831 GCA_035507235.1 Acetobacteraceae bacterium | reverse complement strand
TCGACATGCTCCGTCTGCTCCGAGCCAACCCGGAGTTCGCTGCCGCCTGCCATGCTGCTGCAATCAATTGCGCCGACGGATTTCCTGTTGCGTTCTACGGCAGGTTACGCCGCGCGGGCGGTGGTGGGCGGGTGACTGGGTGCGACCTGTTTCATGAACTGGCGGATAACGCCCAAACCTGGCGGCAGCGCATGTTGATTGTATCGGAAAGCGATGGAACTACCGCGGCGCTAACGACCTGGATTGAGGCCAGAGGATTGGCGGATTTCTGGCACTCAATAACGGCACCAGTGGCAATGCTCGCGAGCCGAGCCGCGCAGGATCGATTGGCGGTGGCAATAACGACATGGCGTCCCGATATTCTTGTGCTGACGCTGGGCGCGCCGGCGAGTGAGGTCTTTCTATATCGGTATCACAATAAACTGCCGCCATGTTGGGCGCTATGCTGCGGGCAAGCCGTGCGAATTGAGGTCGGCCTTGCCCGACGCGCGCCGCCAGTCTGGCAGCGGTATAATTTGGAATGGGCGTGGCGCATAGTACGCGAGCCGCGGCGGCTAGGGCCGCGCTATTTCCGGGACGCCCTTGCAGTGCCAGGTATTATTTTCGCTGACTTGTCGGCGGCTTGGTGGCCTGCGGGCGGTCTGGACGCCGCCGTTGATCAGTCCCGTATGTGAGCCGACTGGCTCGTGCTCCCGGTAAAGACCGCAAGCACAGGCAGTCCGGTCGCGGCTTCCAGTCCCTCACGCGTGAGAACGGTTGGCTCTACTGCATAGTCGGCGATCGCCCATAGGACAGCGACTAGGGCGCCAAGCAGTATGCCGGCCAGAACGATCAGGAGCGGTATCGGCGCCGCGCGAACGGGTACGCGCGCCGCCTGAATAACGCGAACATTTGCCAGCCGCAGCGCGTCCTCGGCTTCCGTGATGCGCCGTTCCGCCAGCACCTGGTTTGCGCTCGCATAAGCGGAATCGGCAATCGACCGGTGGCGTGTCAGTTCGGCAAGCGATGCTTCTTCACCAGTTAGCGCCATGCGCTGCGCGGCGAGTTCCGAAATCTCGCCGCGCAGCGTGGCAACACGCGACTCGGCAGCGTCCCGCTCGGTTGCCGCGCGCGCGCGTTCGATCACCAGCGAGTCGAGTGCCGGATTGCGTCCATTGCGAGCTACCGACGGCGTGGCGTCGCTGGCGAGGTGGCGCCGCTCCGCCAGTTTAGCGTGCAATTGCGCCACGAGATCGGTCACCGTCCGGCTTCGCTCGCGATAATGAAGCCGGGTAGCAGCGAGCCGCGCGCGTAAATCGACGAGGCTCGCATCCATAGCCTGGAGACGGGTATCCATATCGTTTTCGCGGTATAGACTCACGGTTTTCGGGAGCGCAGCAATTTGGTGGCCCAGTTCCCGGACGCGTGCCGCATTTTCCGCCGCCGACTCATGTGAGTCTGCCAATGCTTGCGCCGCCGCGCTCACGCGATTTGCCAGCAAGTCCCGTTCGGCACCGTAATCGCTGATGCCATGCGCGGCCTTGAACGCCGCGATGGCGAGATCCGCGGCCTTGAGCGCCCTGCTCAGGGCTTCTACCTGGTTTGTCACGACCGCGAGCTGTGGGTCGTCATAGAGATGTTGGCGATGCTGAGCGTACAGGCTCAGAAGCGTGTTGACGGCTTGTGCAGCGAGCACGGGATCCTTGTGGCCCATGGTGATCGTAATGACATTGCCGTCCTTTGCAGGCAAAACCTCGAGATCGCTTTCGAACTGGCGAAGAGCCGCTGCGAGACGTGTCGTCGCATTGTCGGGCAATCGCTCTTGCCAGGGCGAGAGGAATAGGCGCGCCAGGGCCCGCAGGGCCCGCAGCGGCCAGGCCGCGTGCGCGCGGTCGAGCCGAGGATAAAGGCGTAGCAGCCCCACAGTCTTGATGGCTCCGGTCTGCAGTTCGGCGCTTTCCAGAATTGCGGTTTCTGCCTTCATAACCGCGTCGAGGCTGAGCGCGGCGGTGGAGATGGCTGGTGACCCTGCATCCTGACGCACGGTGAATTCCGGTGCCGGGAGCACCGCGAGTGTCGCTTCCGCATAGTAGCGTGGGGGCACGATGGCAGCGGCGAGGAGCGAGAGGGCAACGACGGCTGAGAATATGCGCAGCGCCGCCGGCCGGCGCGTTCGCAGATGCGCCAGGAATTCATTGAACGGCATGGGTGTCACGTCAGCGGCTCGCGCAGCTTCGCTCATGGCATCGCCATATCTGGACAAGTGGTGGATAGAATTGCTTGGCGGCACAGCAGGGCAGCGGCGGCCTCCGAGAGGGAGGCGGTGAGTGGCAGGCAGGTGTTGGCGGAGAGCAGGGGGGCTCGGGTGGTCACCGGTACGGCGTGGGAACGGAACAGGCGGAGCATGGTCGGCGTGATACGGTCAGCCCCAGGACCGGCAGCGAGTGCGTAGATTGATTCGATACAAAGGCGGGCGCGCCCGATGATCGCCACGGTGGCGCCCAATTGTTGGGCGTAGCAGGCGAAAAATTCGTTCCACGTTACGCGCTGCGCGGGAACCAAATGATGGATGCCCGCAATGCCATCTTTGGCCACGACGGCGTGCAGGAGGGCTTGCGCGACATCGCGGACAGGAACGATGCCGCACCACCCGGCGCCCGCGGGGCCGAGAGATCCCAGGCGGCCGGCGAGCAGAAGGCGGCCGACGCGGTCGCTCCACACAGGGGCAGCGGGGCCAAAAATGCAGCCGGGACGAAGAATGACAGTGCGGGTCGCGCTGGCCGACGCAGCGAGCAGGATTTGTTCCGCGCGGTACTTGGCGCGAGCGTAAAAATGTGCGGCGGGCGGGACCGGTGTTGTCGTTTCGCTGAGGGTGCCGCGCGTTTGGCCGAACACAGCGAGGCTACTTACTTGTACGATGCGGCGAACGCTGTCGGGCACGACGGCGGCAAGTGCGGTCGCGACCGCCACCATGCCGATCGGCGACGCGGCGATCGCGTTCAGTACCGTTTCGGCGCCGGCGATGGCGGCCGCAAGGACGCGTCCATCACGGGCGTCGCAGGCGACGAAGCTTGCGCCCGCTGGCAGCGAGGGCGGGAGGCGCCGCGACGCCACAATAACGGGCAGCCCGGCTGCAACCATAGCATGTGCTGCCGCCTGGCCAACATAGCCGGTGCCTCCCAGGATGACCACAGGGCCTCGCATTTCTTCGGCCTAAACATACAACTCTAGGTTGACTCTCCCTGTAGCGCGGTTCGATAGTGGCCGCAACCGATTAGCGGGCACGAAGGGTGCGGTAGGCAACGCATGCAAGGTGGTCCCGTTTCGGCCGCGCCTCATGTGCCGGCAAATTCGTTGCCCAGGCCGCATGTGCTGTTGGTAGCACCCTATGCGCCGCGTGGCGGCGGCATGGGCCGGATCATGGTCTATCTCGCAGAGCAGCATGATTCGGCCGGCGTTCAATTCAAGTGCGTCGAATCGCGCGGCGCCGGGGCGGCAGCCTGGTCCGCGTGGCATGCGGCTCGCGCAGCATACCGGATCGCGATGCTTCGCTGGTCGGCGCAAGCGGGGATTGTGCATTTGAACGTCGGCGAGGGCGCAAGCGTTGTGCGCAAGGGTTGTCTGCTTGTGTTTGCCCGCGCCCTGCGGCTTCCGGTCGTTTTACATCTGCACGCAGCGGATATTGAAGGCTTTTACACCCGTCTGCCGCGAATTATGAAAATTTTGGTTGAGAGAGTTTTTCTGGACGCATCGTCGTGTATTGTCGTTGGCGATTTCCATCGTATCTGGCTCGAAGATCAGCTGCTCGTGCCGCGCGACCGCATAGCGGTTATTCCAAACGGCGTGCCTCGGATAGAGTTTCAGCGCCTTCGTGGGAGGAATGCCGGTTTCGTATTGCTTTTTTTGGGCAATCTTCTGCCACGGAAGGGGCTTGCTGATTTACTGCGCGCCGTCGCCGGGCTTGATACACATTGGCAGTGGAAACTCCAGATCGCAGGCAGCGGTAACGCCGGACCTGCACGGTCCCTGGCAGCCGACCTCGGCATTGCAGCGAGGGTCGCCTTTCTCGGTTGGGTGGATAGGGGCGGCACACATGATTTGTTGCAGGCGGCGGACGCGTTGGTGCTGCCATCCTATCACGAAGCCTTGCCGCTAGTATTGCTGGAGGCGGCAAGCCAGGGCGTGCCGATCGTAGCAACCAACGTTGGAGCAATAGCAGAATATTTTGTCCCGGGACAGGACGCGTTACTGGTATCGGCGGGCGACGTCCTGGCACTGAGCAAGGCTATTGAGTGCCTGCTGGCGGATGGCGCATTGCGAAATCGACTCAGTTGGAATGCGAGACAGCTCTATGAAAAACAATTTACTATCAAAATGTTCGCCGAGCGACTTGGCGCCGTGTACGCGCGACTTTGCCGATCATCGCTATGATCCTCAGTTCAGCGGGGATAGCGAACGGCACGATTCTCGAAACGATCCTTTGCGTCGTTGGGGCGGGACCTGCCGGCATAGTGCTTGGCATCACCGCGGCGGAGGCCGGTCTGCCGGTGCTCATTCTGGAATCGGGAGGTTTGCGGCCCGACGATGCGAGCCAAGCGCTGTGCGCGGGCGAGGTAGAGCAGGGGGTCAGGCACCCGCCGGCGATGACATATCGTCGCCGCGGCCTCGGCGGTAGCAGCACGCTGTGGGGCGGCCGATGTGTGCCGCTCGATCCGATTGACTTTGAAGAGCGGGATTGGCTCGATTTGCCTTCTACCTGGCCAATTCGTTACGAGACGCTGCTTCCCTATTGGGTGCGCGCGCATGGCTGGGCCGAGTTGGGCCGGTTCGAGTATGCTGCGGCCGCCGCGTT
>DATJOH010000539.1:0-7414 GCA_035507235.1 Acetobacteraceae bacterium | reverse complement strand
CCCCTCCTTGTCTTCCGACAAAAGCAATGGGGTCTGGGGTCTAGACCCCAGCGGGGTCCCGGGGCAGAGCCCCTGGTCGCCGAGGGAAATTCCAGGGCCCCCGAGACCTAGCCCTCCGCCTCGCCGCGCGGCCGGAGGGACGCTTCATTGCCCAGCAAGTGGCCGATGGGGGTGAGCATTTCGATCTGGTCACAGACGATTTTGGTGGCGGCGAGCAGCGGGACGGCGAGGAAGGCGCCCGGGATGCCCCACAGCCAGTCCCAGAACATCAGCATGCCGATGACGATCACCGGGTTGAGGGTAAAGCGGCGGGCCAGCAGGAAGGGCGTGATTGTTTCGCCTTCCAGGATGTGGACCACTAGGTAGATGCCGGCGGGCGCGAAGGCCCAGAGAATGTTAGTGTAACTGAACAGACCGACCACGAAGAAGGCGGCGATGCCGGTCATTGGGCCGATGATCGGAATATAGTTCAAGAAGAAGGCGACGGTGCCCCAGAGCAGCGGATCCGGCAGGCCGAGCAGCCAGACCGATATGCCGTTCGCCACGCCAACCAGCAGGTTCATGGCCGTGATGGTGGCGAGATACATGCTGATATTGCGCTCGATTTCGGTGGCGATTTGAACGGCGCGTTTCTTTTCGCGCAGGCCAGGCAGGATCTCCACGAAGCGGCGCAGCAGCGTGTCGCCTTCGGCGAGCAGGAAAAACAGCATGACGACGAAGGTGAACATCTGGCCGAGGAACTGGCGCGTGCCGAGCAGGACGGATAGGCCGAGGCTCGGGCCTTGCGAGACGTTTACTTGCGGGGCGAAGGGGGTCTGCGGGCCGGGGTGCATGGCGCGTTCCGCTTCGGTGCCGACAGTTTGCACCATTTCGATCGGCCGCCGCAGGAAGCCGAGCTTTTCCTGAACGATATGAAAGCTTTGCGGCGCCTTGGCGACCCATTCCGCAGCCGGGCCCGATATGGCGTAGAGCACGCCGACAATCAGGCTGAAGAAGACGAGGATCAGCAGGCCCGCGGCGAGCATGCGCGGCAGGTGGATGCGGTCGTTCAGGAACTCCACGGCGGGATCGAGCAGCAGGGCCAGCACCACCGCCATGACGAGCGGCATGACGATTTCTGCCGCGAAATAGAGCGTGTAGAGGACGGCGAGGAACGTGAGGATGACGAGCGCGACGTCGTTGATGCTGAATTCGGCGTCGGACATGACGCGGCGGGCGACGAGCATATCGCGCTCGGCGCCGGCTTCCCCGCCGGTCGGTTCGACATCAGCCATGCGCGTTTTCCCCCGGGACAACGCGGCATAACGCTTGAATCAGTCTTCAGTTGCCAGCGTTCAGTTGTCAGAGCGCAAGGCTGTCGTCCGGCGAGCGGTTAGAGGCCGCGAAGCGCGCGGGCGGAGCCGCGCAGGGCTGCGTCGTCGGCCGTAATGACCCTGGTGGGGATGGCGCGAAGATAAGAAACGAAACGGCCTTTGTCCTCGAAGCGGGCGCGAAACGCGGCGTGATCGAGGCCGGGCAGCAGGCGCGGCATGATGCCGCCGGCGATGAACACACCGCCTTGCGCACCTAGCGTCAACGCGAGGTCGCCGGCGACGGAGGCCATGATGGTGCAGAAGCGGTGGACCGTCGCCATGGCGCGTTTCTCGCCTTTCGCCGCGGCCTCGGTGATGTCGGTCGCGGACGTGCCGCTCGCCGGCAGCCCGTCCATCTGCTCCATGGCGTAATGCAGATTTTCCATGCCGCGCCCGGAAAGGACGTATTCCACCGACACGTGGCCATGGCGCGCCCGCAAGATGCGGACGATTTCCATGTCCACCTCATCCGATGGGGCGAAATTGGCGTGGCCGCCTTCGGTGACGAGCATTGCCTCCACATGGCCGCCGGCGAGGGCCGACAGGCCGAAGCCGGTGCCGGGACCCATAATGGCAATCGTCGCGCCAGGCACGCCCGGCACAGTTGGGCCGATTTCACGAAAATCCGCGGTACCCAGAATGCCGGCGGAAAAGGCGGTGGCGGCGAAATCGTTGATCAGCCGTATATTGCCGATGTGCAGCGCCGCGCGGAGATCGCCTTCCTCCAGCTTCCAGGTCGCGTTGGTGAGATTGGCGCGGCCATCCTGTACCGGCCCCGCGACCGCGAGCACGGCGGCCTCCGGCTTGATGCGGACCTCGTCCAGATAGTGCTGAATGCCCGATTCCGATGTATAGAAATCGGCCAGCTTCAGCGTCTTGTGGCCGTAAAGATGAATTGTCTCGCCGCCGAGGACGGCCAGCGCGAGGCGGCAATTGGTGCCGCCAATGTCGCCGACCAGGCCGTAGCGCAGCCCTGGCGGCGGCGGTGCGTCGAGTGTGCTGGACATCGCTTCTCCCCGAACTTCGGTTGTGGGGTCAGGCCGATGGGGCCTGCCCCTCCTGCTCCAGTTCCAGCATGGAGTCCGCCTCGTCCGGGTTCAGTAAGTCAACATCCCGCAAGTGGCGGCCGACAGCGCGGGTGCGACGGCGGGCTTCCTCTATGGTCTTGCCCATGGAACCGGCGCCGCGCGCGAGTTTCTCCAGCACGTCATCCATGCGCAGCATTTCCTGCCGCACCGCGCCGAGTAGCCGGCCGATCTGGCCAGCCTTCTCCTCCAGCGCGAGCGTCACGTAACCAAGGCGCACGGTACGCAGAAGTGCGGGCAGCAGGCTCGGCCCCATGACCAGAACGTGCAGGCGACCGATGTCATCGATCAGGCCGGGGACGCGGGCCACCTCCGCGTAAAGCCCATCAGTCGGGAGATAGAGTACGGCGAAATCGGTGGTCAGCGGCGGATGGAGGTATTTCTCGGCGATCTTGCGGGCTTCGAGGCGAAGGCGCGCCTCGAGTTGGCGGCGGGCGGTGCGTTCCGCCTCCGCATCGCCTTCCTCTGCCGCCAGCAGCAGTCTTTCGTAATCCGCCAGCGGGAATTTCGCATCCACGGGGAGCAGTTTCGGCGTATCGCCGCGGCCGGGCAGGCGTAGCGCGAATTCCACCGTCTCCGCGCTGTCCTCGGCGAGACGGGCATTGGCGACATAGCCATCCGGCAACAGATCGTCGAGCAGCGCCCGCAACTGCGCCTCGCCCCATCCGCCGCGGGTTTTGACGTTGGCAAAAATTCGTTTCAGGTCGCCGACCTGCGCCGCCACCGCCTGCACGTCGCCAACCGCCTTTTGCACGGCGGCAAATTGTTCGAGCACCCGCGCGAAACTCGACTGCATCTGGGTTTCCACCGCCTGGTGGAGCGTTTCGTTCACGCCGCGCGTGAGTTCGGCCATGTGCCGCGCCTGCGCATCCGCCATTTCGCGCAGTTTCTGCTCCATGCGCACGCGCGTCTCGCCGTGGTCGCGCGCCGTGCGGGCCGCGAAGCCGCCGAGGCGCCGCTCCATGGCAACTCGCAGGTCGGCGAACTGGGCCGCGGCACCGCGTTCCGCGGCAAGCGCCTGCTCGGCGAGGAGGCGGAGCGCGTGGTGGGCGCGCTGCAGGTGCGCTACGCGCAGCAGGACGGCAATGGCGAGGAAGGCGCCGAGCAGGGTGGCGGCGAGAAGAAGCGCGGAATCGGGGAACATTTGCGGACCATGCGGAGTCGCGCGCCGAGTCGGGCAAGAGCATCGCTGGAAAGTGTGTCGGTGCGCGGAAGCGGGTGGTTTGGCAAAAGGAAGGAAGTATGTCTTTTGAAAAAAGGGTAACCGGCCAGGGTGAATAGGAGAACAGGCAGGAAAGGACTTCTTTTCTGAAGAAAAGAAGCAAAAGACTTTTATCAGTTGCGTCCACCAGCCCGTCCAAATCGGCGGATTCTGTGCTGCCCGTAACGGATAAAAGTTTTTTGGTTCTTTTTTTCAAAAAAGAACACTTCTTCTTTTATCCCACCTGGCTCGATGCCAACGCCAGGTGCCGGCGGCGGACCAACGTGCCTGGGCCATCGGCGGCCGGGGGCTCGGCGATCAAGCGATGCAGCAATTCCAGAAAGCGCGATGCGACCGGGTGGACGGATTGGCCGGGTATCGTAATCACGCAGAGTTCGCGCGACAGCGACGGATTGATGATGGGTACCGCGCGCAAACGCGGGTCGAGCGCACCAGGCAGGGCGATTCTCGGCAGGATGGCCGCGCCGAGGCCCGCCGCGGCCATGGCGATTTGCGTCTGAATCTGGCGGACTTCATATTTGACGCTGAGGGCGACACCGGCCGATTTCTGGGCTTCCTCCAGCATGACCTGCATGGCGGGAGAGCCGGCCATGACCAGCGTGGGGATACGGCACAATTCCGAGAACGAAATGGCGTCACGCTGGCCGACTTCGATCGTGCCGGGAATGAGGGCGTAGATCTCGTCGACCAGGAGTGGCCGGAAATGAAATTCCGCGGCGCCCGCCACACGCGGCCCGATACCGAAATCGACTTCCTGGCGGCGCAGGCATTCCAGCATTTCCGCGGCGGTGAGTTCGCGCACCTGGGCCGTGACGCTGGGATAGGCTTTCTGGAACGCTGCCAGGATCGCCGGCAGCCGAGTGGCGGCGATGGTAGGCGCGCAGGCAAGCGCCAAACGCCCGCGGTGAATATCCACGGCCTCCTTAATCTGCCGAAGGCCAACCTGCATTTCAAGCATGGCCTTGCGGGCGCAATCGAGAAGTACTTCGCCGGCGCTGGTCAGTTGCACGCGCCTGGTGGTGCGATGAAACAACGATACTTCGAGCTGCAGTTCCAATTGGCGTATCTGCATGCTGACGGCGGATTGCGAGCGGTGCGATTCCTCGGCGGCGCGCCGGAAGCTGTTGTGCTCGGCCACCAGCAGGAACGTGTGTAGCAATTTCAGATTGACGTTCACGCCTTCGCCTCCTTCGCGGCCTGGTCGTACGGTTCGCTATAGCATCAGGTGGACATATAGCGGCCACCGTTGACGCTGATGGTCTGGCCGGTGACGTAGTTCGCCTCCTCCGACACGAAAAATGCGCAGGCCGCGGCAATGTCTTCCGGTTTGCCGGGGCGCTTCATGGGCATGGTGGCGGCATATCCGTCCACATCGACAGGCGAGGCGCGCAGCATGGGCGTATCGATGAAACCAGGCGGAATATGATTGACCGTAATGCCTTGCGCCGCGACCTCGAGGGCCAGCGCCTTGGTGAAGCCGATAACGCCGCCTTTGGAGGCGACATAATGCGCCATCATCGGCGCGCCGGTCTGGAATGAGGAGGACGATACGTTGACGATACGACCCCAGCCGGCCGCCAGCATGTCGGGCAGAATTGCCTGGGTGCAGAGGAACGGGCCCTTGAGATTGATACGCATCATGCGATCCCACAATTCCTCGCCGATATCTAGAAACTTGTTGAAACCGGTAATGCCGGCGTTGTTCACCAGGATGGTGATGGGGCCGAATTCGGCATGCGTGCGCGCGACGCCAGCGGCGATTCCGGCGGCTGATGCGGCATCGCCCGCGCAGGCGATCGCCCGGCCGCCCGTCGTGGCGATCATGGCAACGGTGTCTTCCGCGGCAGGGCCGTTCAAATCCCAAACCGCAACGGCCGCGCCATCCGCGGCGAGCCGCTGGCTGATGGCACGCCCGATACCGCTGCCGCCCCCCGTGACGACGGCGACTTTCCCCTGCAAGGACATTTCCCGTTTCCTGTCTTTTGCGCGTTGTAGCGGAATGAACTTGTTGCGATTATTGGAGCTGATATGGCTCATCCGGCGTTGTGCAGGGCAAGACGCCAGTCTGCTCGCCGTCACTGCCATGCAGCCGGCGGAAAACAAATGCACCGCGCCGGGCCAGACGTTCGCGGATGTCGTCCGCCGTGAGACCGTCGAACAAGACCTCGCTTTCGGCCTTGATCTTCCCGCCCAGGCGCGGAGCGAAGTCGACGGTGGTGAACATTTTATTCCCCTTCCTGGCGCCCTTTGTCGGTGAACCGGCGGCGCTGGCCAGCGGCCGACACGCCAGATCCCGGTATCTTTCGTGCAATGCCGCTAATCCGCAGCATTCATCAGAAAGCTAGATTAGTGCCCGACGGCGGGCAATGATAGACATCGGTGTTGATTAATATATTGCCTTGGCGATGTTACCGGGGTGGCGCCTCGTGCGGGGCTGTGGATGTGGCGGGGGACGCTGGTCGTGGATGACAGGGCGGCCAAATCGGCGGCGATTTTGGCCTTCGCGCCGCCATCCGCCTATGCCAGCGTGCCGCGCCGGCGGGCTTCACCGGCGCACGGAAGCGATAGCGAAACGGAGGATTCCCATCAGGCTGTTCGATCTTACCGGCAAGATTGCCGTGGTGACTGGTGGCGCCAACGGCATTGGTGCCGGCATTGCGGCCGTGTTGGCTCACGCGGGTGCGACAATCGTCATCGCCGATCTTGACCTCGCCCAGGCGCGGGACGAAGCGGGCCGCCTGGCCCACAGCGGCCACAATGCGCACGCCGTGCACATCGACCTGGCTGATGAAGCTTCGATCGTGCACGGTTGCGCGGGCATCCTCGCCGCCCATGGCGCGCCGTGGGTGCTCGTCAACAATGCCGGTTTGCAGGATCGGGAATTGCTGCTGGAAGGCACCGCCGCGCAGTGGGATCGGATGAATGCGGTCAATGGCCGCGGCCCGTTCCTCATGACGCGCGAAATAGCGCGTGCCATGGTGGCGGCGGGTGAGGGCGGGCGGATCGTCAACATCGCGTCGGCGGCGCTGGTGGGATCCATCATTAAAGGACTGGCGGCCTATGCAGGCTCCAAGGGCGCTTTGCTCGGCCTCGGCCGGGCGAGCGCACTGGAACTCGCGGAGTACGCGATTACGGTGAACACCATCCTGCCGGGCGGCGTGGCGACACCAGGGTCAATTGGGGCCAAGGGGCCGCCACCGCAGGGACCCGGACGGCGGCCGCCACCGCTGGGCATGTGCGAACCGCGGGATATCGGTGCCGCCGTGCTATTCTTCGCGTCGCCGGCTGGGCGCTCTGTTACGAATCAGGTGCTCGCGGTGGATGGCGGGTGGTCGGTGACATGAAAGGAAGGCTTCTATTTTTGTAACTGTCCAGGTTGTGAGAAAGGCGGAACAGGCAGGAAAAAACTTCTTTTCTGAAGAAAAGAAGCAAAAGACTTTTATCAATGGCGTCCAGCAGCCAGGCCAAATCGGCGGCCTCTGTGCTGCCCGTGACGGATAAAAGTTTTTTGGTTCTTTTTTTCAAAAAAGAACTGCTTGCCTTCCTTTCTTTTCAGATGGTTACCCTACCTGGGCAGTTACCTTTTTCCTTTTCGATCACACTTCAATTCAACATAGCATTGACGGAATCGTCCAGCGCCTCGCGGTCGCGAATGCGAAATCCGGTATCCACACGGGTAATGGCGCCGCTCTGTTCCAGCGCTGTAAAGTTACGGCTCACGGTTTCCACCGTCAGGCCGAGATGGTCGCCGATAT
>DATJOH010000538.1:0-2278 GCA_035507235.1 Acetobacteraceae bacterium | reverse complement strand
CGATTTCGGATACGCGGATCAGCCACCGCTGGCGCCGCTGCTGGCCGCGGCGACACAGATGTTCGGTGAAAATCTGTTTCTGTTGCGGTTGCCCGCAGCGCTGGCGGCGGCGGCGTTGGTACCTGTGACAGCGGCGATCGCACGGCTGCTTGGCGGCGGCCGCGCCGGCGGGGTGATAGCGGCAATTGCAATCATTGCTTCGCCGGCACTCACGGCCATGAGCTCCACCTTCGGCACGTCCACGTTCGAACCGATCGGCTGGACGCTCATCGCCTACCTTGTATTGCGCGGCGCGGTGCGTGGCGAGTCGGCGGCCTTGCTTTGGGCCGGCATTGCTGCCGGCGTAACGTTCGAGGCAAAATTCGGCGTCGCCGTATGGGCGTTGGGGCTCGTCGTGGGGCTGCTTCTCACCAATTATCGTGGCCTGCTGGCAAGTCGCGCGTTCTGGATCGCAGCGGCGCTGGCGGCCGCGATCGGCGCGCCACCGCTGATCTGGCAGGCGCTGCACGGGTTTCCGTTCCGCGAAATCATTGCCTATCACAGTGCGGAAGGCCGGATTTTTTCCGGCGGCTTCAAGCATTTCTGGATCGCCCAATCGCTCGGCATGAATATCGTGCTGGCACCGCTGTGGCTCACCGGCCTCGTGGCGCCCTTCCTGCCGCGCGGCGCGCAGGCGGGTCGCGTCGCCGCCGGTGCTTTCGTAGTCACCGCGGCCGCGGTATTCGCCGCCCACGGCAAGGATTATTACCTGTTCCCCGCCTATCCGGCGGTTTTTGCGACTGGCGCGGCGAGCATCGCACGGTTGCACGTCCTGTTCCGCACCGGCTGGTGCGGGCTCGCGTTGGCGAATGCGGCGCTGCTCGCGCCAATCACCTTACCCCTGCTGTCGCCGGACGGTCTGTTCCACTTCATGCAGAAGACGCACATAAGGCCTTCGCC
The DNA here is from genome assembly GCA_035507235.1 of Acetobacteraceae bacterium. Taxonomy (GTDB): domain Bacteria; phylum Pseudomonadota; class Alphaproteobacteria; order Acetobacterales; family Acetobacteraceae; genus CAJCIS01. Next base: position 1,339 of record DATJOH010000538.1, on the reverse strand, counting down.
AAACGAAGCCGCCGGTGTGGGCGCAAAAATCACCCAGGTATTTTCAGATGAGTTCGGCTGGCGAGGGCTCGCCACAACGGTTGCTGCCATTTATCGTGGACTCCCGGATACCGACCGCGCGGCGACGGGAATTTTCGCCTGGAACTATGGCGAGGCAGCTTCAATAGATTTCTTCACTGCCGGATCAGGATTGCCGCCGGCAATGAGCAGCGAGAATCAGTATTACGTTTGGGGACCGCGCGATGGCGACGTCCACAATCTGATTCTGGTGAATGTCGATGCGGATGTGTGGAAGCAGCGCTGCGCCACGCTGACCCAAGTGGCGACGTTCGGTGCGCGATACGCCATGCCGTATGAGTCGGATCGCCCGATCTTCCTTTGTCGTGGACTGGTCCAGCCGCTCGCCGCGATGTGGCCTGAAACGAAATGGGGCCGTGGCAAAAGAAAGATTGTTCTTTTTTGAAAAAAAAGAACCAAAAAACTTTTTTCTGTTTAAGGCAGCGCCAGGGTCCGACCATTAGCCCCGAAAGCTGGCAGCCAAGAGCAAAAGTTTTTTGGTTCTTTTTTTCAAAAAAGAACTTCTTCCTTCTTACGCTGCCGGCTGAACGAGCCGTAGACGATCCCGCTCAACGCTGCCGGCGCGCAGCATTGTCCGCAATCCGTCCTTGAGCTCGATGCCGGCTGCCACCCCCAACGCCGCCCAGGCACGCGCCGGATCCCCCACGGAACGTCCGATATCCCCAGGCCGCGGCGCGCCAGTCCGCACGATGGGCTGGCGGTCGGTCAGCATACCCAGAACGCGGGCAAGTTCGGCGATGCTGGTTTCCCGTCCCGTGCAGACGTTGAACACGCTGGCGCCCGGCGTCACGGTCAGCACGCGCATGGCGGCCAACAGGTGCGCCACGACATCCGCCACATGCACAAAATCCCTGGTCTGCATGCCGTCGCCATGGCGGGTGATCGGCAATCCGGCCGCCAGCCGGTCGGCGAAAATGGAAATCACCCCGCTATAGGGGGAGCGCGGGTCCTGGCGCGGCCCGTACACGTTGAAGAAACGCAGCCCCATGGTGGGCACCAGATGCACGCGCCAGGCGACGGCGGCATGGAATTCGGAGGCCAGCTTGTCCGCCCCGTAGGCGGTCAGCGGTGCGCAGCGGGCATATTCGGTGGCGACCGCACCCGCCAGGTCGCCATAGACGGCGGCCGAGGAGGCATAGACCACCGGCACGCCGCCATGCAGGCGGGCCGCATCCAGCACCGCGATCGTGCCGCCGAGATTGACGCGATGCGTGCCGAGCCAATCCTCCGTGGCGCGTTGCACAGAAGCGACAGCCGCCAG
>DATJOH010000537.1:0-3925 GCA_035507235.1 Acetobacteraceae bacterium | reverse complement strand
GTGGGGTCAATACCGTGTCCCGGCCGAGCACCGCGGCAATTTCACCTGGGTCGGCGGCGAGATCGAACAGGCGGCGAATGCGCGCGATAATGCTGGGCAGTGCGTCCAGCCGCGGAAACCGCACGGTGGCGCTGAGAGCGTTGCGTTCCGGTGTATGGCGGACCTCGATCTCGCCCGTGGCGCTATCCATTGCGATCGCGCGTCGATAGGTATTTTCACTGACCTGCTCAACACCGCGAATGGCGCGCGCTGCGAGGAAGGCGAGCATGGCGGGCCAGTCATAGGGCGGCCGGTAGGGGAGCAGCAGCGTGATGCCGTACTCCGGGGGGCAGGCGGCGCGGCGGCGGCGCAATTCGCCCGGTGGGCGGGCATAGAGGGCGTGAAAGGTCTCGTTGAAGCGTCGGATGCTGCCGAAGCCGCTGGCGAGGGCGACTTCCGTCATCGGCAAATCGGTGTCGTGAATAAGTTGTTTCGCTAGCAGCACGCGCCGTGTTTGCGCGATGGTGACCGGTGTGGCGCCGAGATGGTGGCGGAATAACCGGCGCAGGCGGCGTTCGCCGATGCCAAGCCGTGCCGCCAGGTCGTCGACGTTGCCCTGATCGAGTGCTCCGGCTTCGATCAGGGCGAGGGCGCGCGAGACACTGGCCGACGTGCCGCGCCACGCGGCAAGATCGGGCGCGCATTCCGGCCGGCAGCGCAGGCAGGGCCGGAAGCCCGCTTCCTGGGCCGCCGCCGCGGTGGGCAGGAAAATGCAATTTTCCAGTTTCGGCGGCCGGGCCGGGCAGATCGGCCGGCAATAAATGCCCGTGGTCTTCACGCAGGTGAAGAAGCGCCCGTCGTGACGCGCATCGCGTGCCAGCAGAATGCGGTAACAGGCGGTCCGGTCCAGGTCCATGGCGCCACTATATAGCGCGTTGCTCCCGCGGCACTGGCGATTTTCGGACCCGGTCGGTGGCAAGGCAACCGCGTCCGAAAGCCGCGCGACGGGCGGGCGCGGATTCCCTAGCGTCCTGAGCTCACGGAGCGGAGCGCCGCGCAATGACTGAATGCGATATCAGGATGTTTCTAACGGCGTTTGCGGCCGCGTGGGCGGCCCGCGATGGCGCGGCGTTTGCGGCGTTGTGGCACCCGGATGGGGTGTTGCATTCTCCGCTCGTGGACCGGCCGGTGCAGGGCAGTGAAGTGCAACGGCTCAATGATTTGCAATATGAGCGCGCCCCCAATCTGGTTTGGCAATTACTGGATTGGGCATGGCGCGACGACATTGTGATTGTGGAATGGCAGAGCAGCCGCCTGATCGATGGCGCGCGGTTCGATTGGCGGGGCGTCGACAAATTGCGTCTGCGCGAAGGCAGGATTGTCGAGGAGTGGGTGTATATGGATACTGCGCTGTTGCGCGCGTTGCAGACAGCGGAGGATCGCGCCGCGGTGGCGCGCGCGGCCCGAAGCGGCGTTGCCTTTGAGGCCATGATGGCGATCTGATGCGGACGATAAACAGCCTTTTCTCGTCGCACGTGCCATCGCACTAACCCTGCCTTAACCAAAGGACACCCAGTCTTCGTCCAGCATGGCAAATAAGGCTGGTCTCGCGCAGTGCGCCACCGCTGGTGCGGAAACCCCCGATGTGCGGTGTGATCGCGCCGCGCTGCTGGATGCCAGCGGCCGCACCGACGAAGCGCGGCAGCTTTATCTCGCCATTCTCGCAACGGCGCCGGATCACGCGGCCACGTTGAACAATCTCGGCGCGCTGCTCTACCGCACCGGATATCGCACGGCGGCGCGCACCGCGTTTCTGCAGGCGGTGGCTTGCCATCCCGCGCTGCCGCACGCGCACGTGCAGCTCGGCAATTTGCTGCGCGAAGATGGCGCTTTCGCCACGGCGCGCGCCCATTATGAGGCAGCACTGGCCGCCGCACCGAACTTTGCGGAAGCGCACCAAGGCCTTGGCGGCGCGCTGGCTGGCCTCGGCGACCATGCCGCCGCCGCGGATCATTGGCGACGTGGCTATCGGAACAACGTGTTCAGCCCGTGCACCTATCGCGGCGTCGCGCCGCCAGTGCGCGTGCTGCTGCTATTTTCGGTTGCCGGTGGCAACATTCCGGTGCGCGCCTTTCTCGACGATACGGTTTTCGCGCCGGTGGCCGTTGCGATGGAGTTTTATACATCCTCCCACACGCTGCCGCCGCATGACCTTGTTCTCAACACAATAGGCGACGCCGACCTTTGCCGCGACGCCCTGAAAGCCGCCATCCGATTGCTACGCCGGACAAATGCGCCGGTGATCAATCACCCGGTTGCCGTGCTCGCAACCGGGCGCGTCGCGAACGCCCACCGTTTCGCGGCAATGCCGGGCGTACGGGTACCGCGCACGGTCCGGATCGCGCGGGATCGTTTGCTGCGGGAGCTGGCCAGGCGCGGATCCGCATGGCCGGTATTGCTGCGCACACCCGGATTTCACACCGGCCAGCATTTCGTTCGGGTAGATAACGAAGCCGCCTTGCTCGAAGCCGTTGCCAGCCTGCCTGGCGACGATGTACTGGCGATCGAATATCTCGATGCCGACGGCGGCGACGGTTTCGCCCGCAAAGGCCGCGTCATGATCATCGGCGGCCAGCTCTTTCCGTTGCACTGGGCGGCGTCGCCGCACTGGAAGGTGCATTATTTCACCGCCGGCATGGCGGAGCGTGCCGCCCATCGTGCCGAGGAAGCGTGCTTTCTGGCTGACATGAATGGATTTATCGGCACAAAGGCGGTCGCGTCCTTGCAGGCAATCGCCGCACGGCTCGGCCTGGAGTATGGCGGCATCGATTTCGCGCTAAGTCCGTCGGGTGAAATCCTGCTGTTCGAGGCAAACGCGACCATGGCCCTCGTTGCGCCCGGCGCCGATGCCATCTGGGATTATCGCCGCGCCGCTATCGACGCTGCCGCGGACGCAATGCGAAATATGTTGAAGAAAAAAGCAAAAGAGGGCCCGCTTTTTCGAAAAAAGAAGCAAACAACTTTTGCTCGTTGATGGCCACGAGCAAATGAGGCGAAGTCTTTTTGCTTATTTTGCTTCAGAAAAAGAAGATTCGCTTTCCTCAGTGGAAATCCCGAGTCTTCACTTTGATATTATCCCGCGCCCGCGGCGGAATACCGCGTGGATCGATGCCGCCCCCATGTTTGGCCTCGTCGCCGCGGCCGTGCGGCAACGCGAAGGCGCCTATCCTTTTTAGCAGATCGGAATAATCGACCAGGTCGCGGGCGATGATGTGGGTGACTTCACCTTCGCGTTGCAGGCGGCCACGCACCGAGAGCATGCTGGCGGAGAGAACCAGGCGGCGTTGCCGCTCGAACAGGGCAGGCCAGACGATCAGGTTGGCGTGGCCGCTTTCATCCTCGATGGTGATGAACAGCACGCCATGGGCGCTGCCGGGCCGTTGCCTTACCAGCACGATGCCGGCCACTTGCACCTGCGCGCCGTCGCGCTTGCCGGCGAGCTCGGCGGCAGCGAGGATTTTCTGTTTTTTCAATTCCGCGCGCAGGAAAGCGACCGGGTGGTGACGGAGCGAAAGCCCGACGCTGCGATAATCCTCCACCACTTCGCGCCCCTCCGTCATGGCGGCAATGTGTGTGCTGGGTTCGTTGATCGTTTCGCCAACAGCGAACAGCGGCAAATCGGTATCGGCCAGCGCGCGGACGTGCCAGAGTGCCTGGCGGCGATCGAGGCGGAGCGCGCCGAACCCGTCCGCTTCCGCCAGACGTTCCAGCGCGGTGGCGGGAATGGCACCGCGGCGGTGGATGTCGGAAATGGAGGCATAAGGCGTATCGGCGCGGTTCAGAACGAGGTCGGCGCCATGTTTGTTGGCGAGGCCCTTTGCCATGCGCAGGCCGAGGCGGATGGCAAGCGCGCCGCTTTCGTTGCGCTCTAGCGTGCAATCCCAGC
>DATJOH010000536.1:0-5791 GCA_035507235.1 Acetobacteraceae bacterium | reverse complement strand
CGGCGGCGATCGTCCTGCGGGCCAGCCGCTGGATCGTTTCGCGATCTTCCGGCCGGTGTTCCATCAGCGCCGCAGCGCCCGCCACGGCCTGCAGAATGTTGTTGAAGTCGTGTGCTATGCCACCGGCAAGGCCGCCCAGCGCCTGCAGCTTCTGTGCCTGGGCAAGCCGCGCTTCCAGCGCATGGCGCTCCGTGATGTCGCGCGAAGCACCGACCAGCCGTTCCACCCGCCCGTTCACCGGATTACGCAACGGCACCAGCCAGGTGTCGAGCAAGCGGTTGCCGATGGGCGTGGTGACGCGCGCCTCGAACTGTATCGGTGCGCCTTGTGCCGCCTCCTTGAACCGCGCCACCACCGCGGCCGCCATGCCAGGCGGCAATACCGCACCCGGCGTACGGCCGAGACAGGATTCGGCATCTACGCCAAATACCCGCTCCACGGCGGCATTGACCGCTTCGTAGCGAAACCGGCCGTCGGGCTCGACCTGCACAACGAACACGGCGTCCTCCGCGTGGTCGAACCAGGCACGGAACCGGGCTTCGCTTACTTCAAGGGCGGATGTTCGTTCCGCCAGCGCCTGCGTGCGCTCCGCCACGCGCTTCTCAAGCGCCGTGTTGGCGTGCTGCAATTCAAGCTTGCTCATGGAGAGCTCGCCAGTACGTTCCGCAACCTGGCGTTCAAGTTCGCGCTGGCGGCGGCGCAGGATGGAGGTCCAGGCGCGCAGAAGGGATGCCACAAACAGAACGGCGCCCGCCGCGACAACGAGGTGAAACCAGACGGTCTGATACCAGGCCGGCAAAACGGCAATGCGCAGCGTGGTTTCCGGCTCGCTCCATACGCCATCGCGATTGGAGCCCAGCAGCCGCAGCCGATAAATGCCGGGCGCCAGGTTGGTGTAGGCAGCCTCACGGTGTTGCGCGTCTGTATCGATCCAGTCGAAATCCAACCCGTCCAAGCGATAGCGATAGCGGTTGCGGGCGGGGGCGGAAAAATCCAGAGCGGCGAATTCCACCGAAAGACTGCTGGCACCGGGCGGCAGGACAAGCCAGCCATTCGGCTGTTGGGTCACCGGCGCCGGCTTGCCGTTGATGCGCGCGCTGGTGAACACAACGGGCGGCCGGTAATGCCATCGCAGCGTCGCCTCCGGATGGATGACCGTGAAACCACCGATGCCGCCGAAGACCAGATCCCCCTCTCGGGTGACCGCGGCCGACGCGGTCCAATAATTGGTGATCGCGAGACCGTCGGCACGCTGCAGCGCATGGACCGAGAGGGTATCCGGATCAATGACGGCGAGCCCCTTGTCGGTGGACGCCCAGATCATGCCCTGACGGTCCGTGAGAAGACTGTCGATTGCGGCGTTGGGAAGTCCGTCCTGCAACCCGAGCCGGTGAAAGCGCGGTCTGCCGGACGCGTCCCGACCTTCAAGTATGTCGAGGCCATTGGTGGTCCCGACCCACAGCCTGCCGTGCCGGTCGGTGACGAACGCATCGACCATGCCCGAATCGAGGCCGCGCTCATTGGCTGGATCCGCCTTGATATGTTCAACCCCGCCGGACGCGAGGTTCAGCAGATAAAAGCCGCCATCGGTACCGATAGCGAGCTTGCCGCCCGGCGCGACCCCCATGTCGTTGACCAGCATGTTCCCGAACAGTGGACCGGTCTGTCCAGGAGCCAGCGCGACCCGGCCACCGGCGTCGATTCGCAACCGCCATACGCCACCCTCGCGGGCCGCCAACCAGACATCGTCGCCCACTGTGCGCAGGGCCTGCACATAGAGTTTCGGACTTACGTGCGGTATCGTCAGACGCGTCACGTGTTGGCCGGATGCGTCGGCGAGATAAAGCCCGCTGTCGGTGCCGAGGAGCGTGCCGCCTGACGGCGAAGGCGACAGGCCGTATACGTGGTGGCCGGACAAGCCGGCGGCGCGACGACCTGAACCATCCAGAATCGCAAATCCGTCGCCGTGCAAACCCGCCCACAGACTGCCGTCTGGCCTTGCAAGCAGACTCACGACGCTTTCGCCCGGCAGACCGTCTTGCCTGCCCTGATGCCCGAATAACGTCATGATGAAGCGGCTGGGGTTGTACTGCCTCAGACCGTTTTCGGTGCCGACCCAGACGAGGCCCGAGCGGTCGCGAAACAGAGCCTGCACGGAATTGCTGTCCAGGCCACTGGGCATAGTGGGGTCGTGGAGAATGCGCTGCGACCGCATGGACGCGGCATCAATTTCGACAATGCCGCCGCCATCCGTGCCGATCCAAATGAGGTTTGGGGCAATCTCGGCAAAGGCGGTAATTTCGGGAGCGGTATCGGCGACCCCGGATGGTCCGGTCATGTTGACGAGTGTCGCCGTGCCACCGTCCGCGCCAACCACATAGGCGCCTTCCTGCCGGGTACCGACCCAAAGCCGGCCGGCACTGTCTTCGAGCAGATGTCCGATCGAACGCCCGGGACTGCCGCCGAGCGCAATGGGGTGGAAGCTTCGCCCCTCGTCCGTGCTGCGCAGCAGGCCGTGCTTTGTGCCGGCCCAAAGAACTCGCCGCCGATCCATGAGCAGGACGACATCTGAATCGTCTCGCGTGCCCGGTGTTTGCCCGGCCACGTGTTCCACTTGGCGCGCGGGCGTCCTCGCGGCGTCGAGATGGGTAAGACCATCGCTGTGAGCGACCCAGACGCCGCCGAGACCATCGTTGGTAATTGACCAGATATGCTGCGTTCCGCAGCCGCCGCTACCGAGCGGAACACATACAAGCCGGTCCTGCACGGTGTCGTAGCGGGCCAGGCCGCTCACCATCGTGCCAACCCAGAGCTCCCCATTGGCATCCCGAAAGAGGGTGGAAATGCCATTGTCCTTGAGGCCGTCGGGGAGATTCGGTTGCGCAGGGTAATCCCGGAACGTGTAGCCGTCCCAGCGCAACAGGCCGGTGTCGCCACCGACAAACAGGAACCCATTGGCGCTTTCGGTCATGGTGGTCGGTATCAGCGCGTGGGGCAGATCGGCGTTCTCGGCGACCGGTGTGAAAACCCGGTCCGCCAAGGGCTGCCACGGCGAAATTTCCGGCGAAGTTTCCGCCGCCCGTGCCACTGCCGTGGCAAGACCGCCGACAAGCAAAAGGGCAAGGTAAAGCTGGCCTAGCCGCGCCGCGTGCGGGCGTCGCACCCTGCCATCCGATCGGATCCGCGAGTTAACGCACCGCACCACGTCCATGTACACAAAAAATTGGCTAGCCGAGGAGGTGTCCCTTTAATGAGACATGCCTAACATAGCTGAGGGATTCGATAAAAACAATCTCACACTCACATTTGCGCGAGGGTTACGCCCAAGATGGCGCAGGACGGCAACGGAGGGTCCGGCAGTTGCGCTGACCGCGCCGTGCGCGTTTTCTCGATCGCATGCACAACCCCCTCACCCCCTCACGAGGCACCATGGCACGCATCGGGCGTCGGCTCCTCTACCTATCCGTCGGCTGCACGGTCTCCGCCGGCGCGCTCGCAGCACCGCTGGCACCGCCGCCGGCGACACCGCGCGGCGATACCACCGACACGTATTTCGGGGTGACGGTGAAAGACCCCTACCGTTGGCTGGAAAACACCGACGATCCGAAAGTGCACGCCTGGAGCCTAGCGCAGGACGCGCGCACCCGCGCTTTCCTCGATGGGTTGCCGGTGCGGGCGCGCATCCACGCGCAGTTGATGGCGCTCCTGTCGAAAACCTCACCATCCTATGTCGGGCTATATCCCGCAGGCGGGAAGATTTTCGCGACCTTCGTGCAGCCGCCAAAGCAGCAGCCGATGGTGGCGGCACTCGGGCCGGACGCCGATCCCGCAACAGCGCACGTCGTGGTCGATCCGAATGTGCTGAATAAGGCGGGCACCACCGCCATCGATTGGTGGGTGCCCTCGTCGGACGGCGGCAAGCTCGCCGTTTCGCTCTCCGACAACGGCAGCGAGGACGGTACGCTGCACATCTTCGACGTGGCCAGCGGCAAGGATAGCGGCTTGCGCATTCCCCGCGTGCAATTCCCGACCGGCGGCGGATCACTGGCCTGGAGCAACGATGGCAGCGGATTCTATTACACGCGCTATCCGGGTCCGGACGCGCCGGCCGACCGCCAGCATTTCTACCAGCAGGTCTATTACCACCGCCTTGGTAGCGACCCCGCGCAGGATCGCTACGTCGCCGGCAAGGATTTTCCGAAAGTGGCGGAAATCGCGCTGGATCGGCGGCAGAGCAACGGCGCCATCCTGATGTCCGTCGCCGACGGCGACGGCGGCGCATTCGCGCAATACGTCATCGGCACGGACGGCAAGGTGCGGCGGGTGACGGGCTTCGCCGACAAGGTGACGGCGGCGGAAATCGGCCCGGACGGCACGCTCTATTTGCTCTCGCATCAGAATGCGCCGCGCGGCAAACTGCTGGCCCTGCCGCCTGGCGATACAAAACTCGCCGACGCGAAACTGCTGGTGCCTGAGGACGATGGCGCGCTCCAGGGCGGCGGCGAGTTCGGCGGGCCGCCGGTGGCGATTACCGATCACGCGCTGTATGTGCGCGAAGTTGTCGGCGGCCCGTCACGCATCGTCGCCTATACGCACGACGGCAAGCGGCTCGCCGACCCGCCCTTGCCAAAAATCGCCGCGGTGGACGAGGTGGTGCCGCTGGGGCAAGCGTCGCTGCTCTATTCCGTCGCAACTTATTTGCGGCCGCCCTATTTCGAGCGTTTCGACGAGGCGAGCGGCACCGCCACGGAGTCGAAACTGTTCGAAACCAGTCCGGTCGATTTCAGCGATGCCACGGTGAAGCGGGTATTCGCGACCTCCAAGGACGGCACGAAAATTCCCCTCAATATCATTGCACGCAAAGGCACGCGGCTGGACGGCGATAACCCGACGCTGCTTTACGGTTACGGCGGCTATGACGTGAGCGAAGTGCCGTTCTTCCTCGGCGCGCGTGGCCGCCTGTGGCTCGATGGCAACGGCGTGCTCGCCTACGCCAATCTGCGCGGCGGCGGCGAATATGGCGAGGCCTGGCACGAGGCCGGCGCGCTGACGCACAAGCAGAACGTATTCGACGATTTCTATGCCTGCGCGCGGACCCTGCTCGATGACCATTGGACATCCGTGCCGCGCCTGGCCGCCCTCGGCGGCAGCAATGGCGGGCTGCTGATGGGCGCGATGATGACGCAACACCCCGACACGTTCCACGCCATCGTTTCGCAAGTGGGCATATATGACATGCTGCGCGTGGAACTTGATCCGAACGGCGCTTTCAACACCACCGAGTTCGGCACAGTGAAGAACGAGGCGGATTTCAAGGCGCTCTATGCTTATTCGCCGTACCGGCATGTTGTGGCGGGCACGAAATATCCGGCCATCTTCATGGCGACAGGCGAGCATGACGGCAGGGTAAACCCGGCCCACTCACGCAAGATGATCGCGGCGCTGCAGGCGGCCAGTTCCTCCGGGGCGCCGATCCTGCTGAGTATCAACAGCCACGCGGGTCACGGCATCGGCAGCGCACTCAGCATACGCGTCGATCAAATGTCGGATTATCTGGCGTTTCTGTTCGACGAACTTGGCATGAGCCTGCCGGGGAAGAGTTAGAAGAAGACTTCTTTTTTGAAAAAACGAAGCGAAAAACTTTTGTCTGTTACGAATGGCACCGCTTCGACTTATTTGGGCCGATGGCTGCGAGCCAAAGGCAAAAGTTTTTTGTTTCTTTTTTTTAAAAAAGAAATACTTCCTTGCTTCGCCCGTGTGTCGATCGATCTCAATGCGGGTTGGTATTGCT
>DATJOH010000535.1:0-2571 GCA_035507235.1 Acetobacteraceae bacterium | reverse complement strand
CGCGCGCGAAGCCGCATCGCGCGGCGCCGACATCATCCTCGCGGGGCGCGACCAGGATGATCTCCGCCGCACCGCCACCGACATCAACATTGCCCACGGCGTCAGCGTGCGCGCAATGCCGTTCGACGCCCTCGATTCTTCCCGCCACGCCGCCATCGCAACGGAACTCGGCGACCTGCCCGGCGCGCTGAACGTCGCATTGCTGTTCGGCATCATGCCCGAACAGGCCGAAATGGACGCCGAGCCCCCCCTTGCGCTTGACTGCATTGCCGCCAATTTTACCGGCGCCGTCTCATTCCTGCATTATCTGGCGCCGCTGCTGGAGGAGCGCCGCGCCGGCACCATCGTCGGCTTCGCCTCCGTCGCCGGCGACCGCGGGCGGCTGAAGAATTACGTGTATGGCGCGACAAAGGCCGGGCTTGCCACCTATCTCGCCGGCTTGCGCAACCGCCTCGGCCGGGCTGGCGCGCATGTCATGACGGTAAAGCCCGGCTTCGTCGATACCGCTATGACGTTCGGCATGCCCGGCCTTTTCCTGGTGGCCTCACCAGACTATGTCGCGCGTGTTTGTCTCGATGCGGTCGCGAAGCGGCGCGACGTTGTGTACGTGCCGTGGTTCTGGTGGGTAATCATGATGATCATACGCGCCATTCCGGAACGGATATTCAAGCGATTATCGATATGAGCGGGCGCGCGTAGGGGGTGATGCATGGGTGAAGGAAGGAAGTATTTCTTTTTTTCAAAAAAATGCCTTCTTCGCGCTGCCTCCCAGTTGGCGCCCTAGCGCGGCGGCGCCGTTACATCGTTGTGCTTTTTATCATAGATGCGTTGCGAGTTGTTGTTTTCGCGGTCGTTCAGGCGCGCATGCTCCGCCGCGGTCAGGTGGCCGCCATGCTCCATGCGGTCGCGCTGTTTCGCGGCTTCCATGCGGGCATCGTGGGACTCGTCCCGGGCGGCCTCGCCATGGGTCAGGCGGCCGTTGGCGACGCCCCTGTCGATGCGCTGCTGCTGGTTGTTCAGACGCTGCTGCACCTCCCCGGGCGCCGCGGCGGCGACGCTGCAGAGCGCAAGGCTTGCCGCCAGGGTCGCACCGGCCAACATCAACACGCGTGTAATCATCGCATTCATCCCCTGCTGATCGCTCGCTTTCGCGCCGCATATAGTCCGTCCTGGCCCCGGTTGTTTTGCCGTTGCGTGACAAATGCGCTTGGCATGTGACAGGCCGGTTGGCGTCGCCGTGGCGCCGGCGGTGGCGACCTGCTAGAGTGCGCGCCTTTCGCCACGCCGAGCGACGCCATGGATACCATGCTACCCGGGAAGCTGTCCCACCCCAGCACGACCACGGACTATATCGCGCTGGAGGCGCTGTATGGCGCCACCAACTACAAGCCGCTGGACGTGGTGCTGACGCGCGGCCAGGGCGTGTGGGTGTGGGATGTAGAGGGCGCGAAGTATCTCGACTGCCTCTCCGCCTACTCGGCGGTGAACCAGGGGCACTGCCATCCGCGCATTCTGGCCGCGATGGTGGAGCAGGCGCAGAAGCTCACGCTGACCAGCCGCGCCTTCCGCAACGACCAACTGGCGTTGTTCTACCACGAAATTGCCGAGGCGACGAACACGCACAAGGTGCTGCCGATGAATTCGGGGGCGGAGGCGGTGGAAAGCGCGCTGAAACTGGCGCGCAAATGGGGCTATGAGGTGAAGGGCGTGCCGCCGGGCCAGGCGGAAATCGTGGTGTGCACAGAGAATTTCCATGGCCGCACGCTGACCATCGTGGGATTTTCCACCGATCCGGTGAGCCAACGGAATTTCGGGCCATTTACGCCTGGCTTCAGCGTGGTGCCATTCGGCGACGCGGAAGCTTTCGCTGCCGCGGTAACGCCCAATACGGTCGCAATCCTGGTGGAACCGATACAAGGTGAAGCGGGCGTGATCATTCCGCCCGACGGCTATTTGCGCCGGGTGCGGGAGATTTGCACGCGTGAGCGTGTAGTTATGATCCTCGACGAAATCCAGACCGGCTTGGGGCGCACGGGCAAGTTGCTCGCCGAGGAGCATGAGGGGGTGGAAGCCGACATGACGCTGGTAGGCAAGGCGCTTTCCGGCGGATTTTATCCGGTGAGCGCCGTGCTTTCGAACATCGAGGTGATGGATGTGCTGAAGCCCGGCGAGCATGGCAGCACGTTCGGCGGCAATCCGCTGGCGTGCGCGGTGGCGCGCATGGCGCTGCGCGTGCTCCGCGACGAAGGCATGATCGAGAATGCCGCCGCGATGGGCGCGCGCATGCTGGAAGGGCTCACCGCAATCGGCGGCGGCCTGGTGCGCGAGGTGCGCGGTCGCGGGCTGATGTTGGCGGTGGAGTTGCATCCGGACGCTGGCGGCGCGCGAAATTACGTCAAGAAGCTGCAGAAACTTGGTGTGCTGTGCAAGGATACGCACGAGCATACGATACGTATTGCGCCGCCTCTGGTGATTTCTGCGGGCGAGGTGGATTGGGTAGTGGAACAATTCGCCGCGGCGCTGAAGTAAGGCAAGGAGAAGAAGACTTCTTTTTTGAAAAAAAGAAGCAAA
>DATJOH010000534.1:0-4407 GCA_035507235.1 Acetobacteraceae bacterium | reverse complement strand
CCACGGCTTATGATATGGTTCGCCGGGGTGGCCGCAGCTTCCTGCGCCGGCGGCGGCAGGGAAGGACGCAATGCCCGTCGTGAAATACCGAGCCTGTGATCCGCTGCTGGTGCCGCGGCGGGTGCGCCTGAAGGTGCCCGGCTGGGCCGGGGCGCAGGAGCCTCGGGCCGACGGGTCGCACGAATATCCCTGGCATTGCGTGCCGTTCTCCGAAGCCGCGCGTGCCGGGCTGGAGCTGTGCTATCCGTACGAAGCGGAATTGCGCGTTACCAACAGCGGCGGCACGCTGCTGTTTGAGGCTGGCGGCGAAAGGCTCGCGCCAGGCGGCGAAGGGCCACCGTTTCGACCGTTCGGACGCGAATATTTCACGTTCCGCTCTTCAATCGATTTGAAGGTGGAATCCGGCTATGCGCTGAAAATCGAAACGCATCCGAGTTTTTACACCGATACCACCAACACCACGCCGATCGCCGTGCCGGCGGTGCTGCATGCCTGGTGGCCGATGATCAATTTCCTGGTGTTCAAGTCGCCGCCGGAGGGTGGCGCGCACCTGTTCCGCCCGGGCGAGCCTTTCGTCATGGTGACGATCGTCCCCGCCGACCAGGATATGCAGATCGTGCCGATGCCGGAGGAAGAGGCCGCGGAACGCGAATTGCAATCACGCCGGATTTACGCGAGCCGCGCGACACTGGCCGCCGACAGCACCTGGACCTCTTCCACCAATACGGTGTTCGACGGCACGTATCGCCGGCTGGCGGGTGCGGCCCGCAGCGCGCTCGGGCGCGCCGCTATGTCTGCCAATGATGGTGGTGGTGATGATGCGGCACCGGAACCGCTACAACCGGCGGCGCCGGCACCACCACAACATGCCGCCGGTGGTGATGGCGATAATGGTGGTGGTGGTGATGATGATGGTGGTGATGATGGTGCACCACTGGCTGGTCGCCATCCCACTGCGCCAACCTGACTGGCGCGGTGGGCGCGGGCGCCGCCTGCAAAATCCCGAGCGCATTCGGAATGGGCCGCAGCAAGTCCGTATAGCTCGCCGCCTGCATTGCCTCCGCCACGCGCAACGGCGCCGCGGCAGGCGCTGCCTGGGCCGCCGACCCCACGGCGACCGCCGTCATGGCGCCCAAAACGCCAGCCATGCTCTTATCCATAATGCCTCCCATCGAATTGCCGCCGTGCCGGATACGAGGCACAACAAGTGGCGCCGCCGGTTCGTTCCCCGCACGAGAGGGCAAGCCGTGCCACGCAATGCAACCCTGGGCGCCGCGAAGCCGTTGCACGCGGGACAGCGCGGCGGAGGCAAAGCCCGCGACCACGCGGCCTGGAGATTGCAATATGGCAACAAAACCGCTCGCCGGCAGCACCCGCGAGAAGCTGCCCGGCGCCACCGCCATCGGCAAGGCCGATCCATCCGAGCAGATACAGGTGACGCTTGTGCTGCGGCGCAAGAACGCCGCTTCGTTCCAAAAAACTCTTGCCGCGGCGGTAGCGGGCACCGGTGCGCGCCACATCAGCCGCGAAACCTTCGCGCGGGAATTTGGTGCCGACCCCGAGGATCTCGCCGCGGTAAAACAATTCGCCCATAGCGCCGGCCTCACCGTCGCCGAAACACACGGCGCGCGCCGCACCGTGGTGCTGAGCGGCACCATCGCGGCCTTCAATGCGGCGTTCGGCGTGGATTTGCAGAAATTCCAGCACGCCGGCGGCTCATATCGCGGCCGCACCGGAGCGATCCATCTGCCGGAAACGTTGCATGGGCGCGTCGAGGCGGTGCTGGGCCTCGACAATCGCCCGGCGGCGCGCGCGCATTTCCGCTATCCCACCGGCGGCGCGCAACTTGCGCGTGCCGGCAGCGCCGCCGCCACATCCTTCACGCCGCCGCAACTCGCGGGATTTTACAATTACCCGGCCGGCACCGGCGCCGGCACCAGCGTCGGCATCATCGAACTCGGCGGCGGCGAGCGGCCCACCGACCTCGCCACCTATTTCGCGGGCCTCGGCATCAGCCCGGCACCGAAAGTCACGGCGGTGAGCGTGGACGGCGCCAGCAACGATCCCACCACCGCAAACAGCGCCGACGGCGAAGTGATGCTGGATATTGAAGTGATCGGTGCCATCGCCCCGGCCGCCGCGATTGCCGTCTATTTCGCGCCCAATACGGATGCCGGCTTTCTCGATGCCATCACCACCGCCATTCACGACGCCACGAACAAACCCGCGATCATTTCGATCTCCTGGGGCGGTCCGGAATCGAGCTGGACGCAGCAATCGCTGACGTCGTTCGATTCAGCGTTTCAGGATGCCGCCACGCTCGGCATCACGGTCTGCGTCGCCTGCGGCGATAGCGGTTCCAGCGACGGCACCGGTAGTGGCGACGCGGTGGATTTCCCCGCTTCCAGCCCGCACGTGCTGGCCTGCGGCGGCACCTCGATCCAGGTTTCCGGCAATGCCATCACCAGCGAAACAGTGTGGAACGACGGCACTTCCGGCGGCGCCACCGGCGGCGGCATCAGCACGGTGTTCGCCCTGCCAGCCTGGCAGAACGGCCTGGCCGCCACGCTCACGGCCGGCGGAACAACATCGCTCAGCAAGCGTGGCGTGCCGGATGTCAGCGGCGATGCCGACCCGGAAACCGGCTACACTATCCGCATCGACGGCACCAACACCGTCATCGGCGGCACCAGCGCCGTTGCGCCGCTGTGGGCCGCGCTGATCGCGCGCATCAATGGCCAGCTTGGCACGCCGGTCGGTTTTGTTAACGCAACGCTCTATGCCAATCCGGCTGCGCTGCGGGACGTGACTGAGGGCAATAACGGCGATTACGCCGCGGCCGCCGGCTGGGATGCCTGCACCGGGCTCGGCACGCCGGATGGTGCGGCGGTTGCCGGGTTGTTTGCCGGGGGTGTTTCGTAGGAAAGAAGGAAGGCTTCTTTTTTGAAAAAAAGAAGCAAAAAACTTTTGCTCCTGGTGGGCCGGCACCCGAGCCGAAAGTCTGGCACGGGTGGTGCCGCAACGGAGAAAGGTTTTTTGGTTCTTTTTTCAAAAAAGAACCCTTCTTTCTGCGTGCAAGCCGCCATGTCGGTGATTACGCTGGCGATGGGCTGAACCGGGGACTGCAACCAATCATGAAGATCAACCGCACGCTTTTAATGGCGCTTGCCGCCCTGCTGGCTCTGGGCACTGGCGCGCAGAGCCAGCCGCAACCCACCGACAAGCGCCCACCTGGCATGAACAAACCCGTCGGCACGCCGCGGCCGCCGGGCAATGGTTGGGACGGCAAGCCAAAGCCACCCCCGGCGCGGCCAAATCCGCCGCCGCGGCCGACGCCGCCCAGGCCCGGCCCTTCGCGACCCAAGCCGCCGCCGCGCCCGGCACGTCCGCCGGTGAAACCGGCGCCGGGGCGGCCGGGGCGGCCAGGTCACCGGCCACCACCTTTCGCCGGGCATTTGCCGCGGCATCGCTACCGGATCGGCGCCTATAGGCGGCCGCCGGGCTATTATTTCCGCCAATGGGACCGCGGCCAGGTTCTTCCGCCGTTGTTCCGCGCGCAAACCTACTGGTTGTCCGGCTTTGCGGCGTACGGCCTGGCACCGCCGCCCCCAGGCGCGGTATGGATCCGGGTGGATTCCGATGCGCTGCTGGTCTCCACCTCAACCGGCCAGATCCTCGATATCGTCTACAACATCTTTTACTGACGACATTGGCCACACCCCGCCCTCCGAGTTTCCGGAGGGCGGGCCGCAGCTTGCCTGCGTATGACGTGGCTGGACGGATTCTGGCCCCGTTGCGACAACGCATCCGGCACGGAGAGGAGCGGCGATGCGGTACAGCGTAAGGTTACTGGCCATGAGCGTCGCGCTGGCGGTGGCGGCCTGCCATCACGCGACTGCCCCCGCCCCGGTGACCCACGCCCCACCCCCGCCGCCGCCACCGCCGCCGCCAAAGCCGGCGCCGGTTATCCGCGCGCCCGTGGCGGCGAAGTGGAACTTTACGTCCGCGACCTGCGACGCCACCGCGGCGAGCGGCGCGCTTTCTCTCGATATCAGCGTCGCCCAGCACGAATTGCTGCTCACCGCACGGCCGGGCAAGGCGCGGCGATTGAAGCCCGGGCTCGCGGCAAGCATCGAGTTCGCCGGCGCGTCCAGCACCTGGAGTTTTCCAGCCCACGTCAACGCCAGGCGGCGCGTCACCTCCGTAACGCCCCTCACCGAGGATAGCGCCGGCCGCGTGCTTGTGCTGCTGGAAGGCGGGATGGTGCGTATCGGGCCGCCCTCCCTCCTGCTGCCGCGGTTGCACGTGCCAAACGGCGGCGCGGCCGGACGTGCCTGGTTCGCTTGCGTGCGGCATGAATTGTAAAGTTTCCGAGACCAACAGCATTTTTATCAAGCATTCGTCGCT
>DATJOH010000533.1:0-2399 GCA_035507235.1 Acetobacteraceae bacterium | reverse complement strand
CGTAACGGTAGCCGCATCCATCCAGAACCCGCGCACGGTCACATCATGCGCCGGCCGCTCCTCCGCATAGTGCACGTCCGAACCCAGGCGGTAGGTGCCGCCTGGAATCCACACCATGCCTTCCTGCGCGCCCCTCTCCATGCCGCGCTACCCCGGTTCCCCGAGCAGGCCTTTCGCAAAATCCAGCGCCTCGAACGGCCGCAAATCCTCCGCCTTTTCGCCGACCCCCACGGCATGCACGGGCAAGGCAAATTCTTCCGCCAACGCCACGACAATGCCGCCGCGCGCGCTGCCGTCGAGTTTCGTGACGACCAGCCCGGTCACCGCCACCATGTCCTTGAATACCTTGACCTGCTGTATGGCGTTCTGCCCGGTGGTCGCGTCCAGAACCAGCAGCACGCTATGCGGCGCGGACGGGTCCTGCTTGCGGATGACACGGATAATTTTCGCGAGCTCCTCCATCAGCGCCGCCTTGTTGTGCAGGCGACCCGCGGTGTCGATCAGCAGCACGTCGGCGCGCTCGGCGGTGGCGCGGGTCAGCGCGTCGAAAGCGAGGCCAGCGGCGTCCGCGTTCGGCGGCCCGGCAATCACCGGCGCGCCCACGCGCTCGCCCCAGATTTGCAACTGCTCCACCGCGGCGGCGCGGAACGTATCGCCGGCGACCAGAATGGCGCGTTTTCCCGCTTCCTTGAGCTGCAGGGCCATTTTACCGATGGTGGTGGTTTTGCCGGTGCCATTGACCCCCACCACCAGAACCACGTGCGGCGTTTTGCCGGGATCGAGCAGCAAAGGTTTCGCGACCGGCTCCAATATGACGGCGATTTCCTCCGCCAGTGCGGCACGCACTTCCGGGTCCGTCACCTCGCGGCCAAAGCGGGTGCGACGGAAGGCGGCAATGATGCGTTTCGCCACCGCCGGGCCGAGATCGGCGGTGATCAGCAGCTCCTCCAACTCCTCCAGTGCCTCGTCATCCAGCTTGCGCTTCGTGAACGCCGCGGAAATGCCAACTGTGAGTTTTTGCGTGCTGCGCGAAAGCCCTTCCTTGAGGCGCGAAAAAAACCCGGCCATCAGGCCGCTTCCGCAAGCACGCCACGCGCATCCGCGTCGACGATACGGGCGCGCATCATACGCCCCGGCTCGCCGGCCACCCGTACCGGGGCGAAATGTTCGGTGTGGCCGCCGCTGTCGGTTTCCGACAGCACCGCAACCTCGCGCCCCACCAGCGTGCCGTGAAAGGCGGCGGCATTGGCAGCGCCGGTCGCACGCAAGCGGGCGGCGCGCTCACGCCGCGCCGCCACCGGCACCGTCGGCATCCGCGCCGCCGGCGTGTCGGGGCGCTCGCTATAGGGGAACACATGCAGATACGGCAGCGCGGTGTCGGCCACGAAGGACAGGGTATCGCAAAACAGCGATTCCGTTTCGGTCGGAAAACCCGCGATCAGATCAGCGCCTATGGCAATCTCCGGCCGCAACGCGCGGGCGCGGGCAATCACCGCGCGCGCCTCCGCCACCGAATGGCGCCGCTTCATGCGCTTCAGCACCAGATCGTTTGCCGCCTGCAGGGAAAGATGCAGATGCGGCATGAAACGCGGCTCCTCCGCCAGCACCCGCCACAAATCCGGGTCGATCGCCGCCGGGTCCAGACTGGAGAGACGCAGACGCGGCAATTCCGGCACCAGGGCCAGCAGCCGCCGCACCATCTGGCCAAGGCGCGGCGCGCCGGGCAGGTCACCGCCGTAGCTGGCGATATCGACGCCGCTCAACACCACTTCGTTGAAACCGGCGGCGACCAAGGCGCGCACCTGCGCCACGATGGCGCCGATCGGCACGGAGCGGTTCGGGCCGCGGCCAAACGGGATCACACAGAAAGTGCAGCGATGATCGCACCCCTGCTGCACCTGCACGAAGGCGCGGGCGCGGCCCATGAATTCGGTGACCAGGTGCGCCGCGGTCTCGCGCGCCGCCATGATGTCGGAAACGCCCGGCGCCGCCTCCGGTGCCCAACTCTCCGCCAGCAGCTTTTCGGTATTGCCAACCACGCGCGCCACACCGGGCAGCGCCGCCCAGCGTTCCGGCGCAATCTGCGCCGCGCAGCCGGTCACCACGATTTCCACCTCCGGCCGCTCCCGCCGCACGCGGCGTATGGCCTGCCGTGCCTGGCGCTCCGCCTCCGCGGTCACGGCGCAGGTGTTCACCACCACCAGCCCATCGCGGGCGGCGGTGTGCGCGCGCATCACCTCGCTTTCATAGGCGTTCAAGCGGCAGCCGAAGGTCAGTATCTCGGCACTCATGCCGGGTAGGTAGAGAGATCGACGCTCCCTTGGAAGGCCAGCGCTGCGGGGCCGGCCATCAGCACATGTCCGTCGGCCCGCCATTCGATGGTGAGATCGCCGCCGTCC
>DATJOH010000532.1:0-3221 GCA_035507235.1 Acetobacteraceae bacterium | reverse complement strand
CCGTCATATTCAGCTGGAATGGCCTGAGCGCCGCCGTTGTCGAAAACGGCCGCATCACCGTGCGCCCGCTGACCCTCGAAGCCGACGATGGCGCACAGGTAGAAGTCCGCGCGGGCCTACATGCCGGTGACAAGCTGATTCTGAACCCGCCGGTCAATCTCAAGTTGGAATGAAAGTGACAGTGAGTTAGAGTGAGTTAGGAAGAATCTTCTTTTTCTGAAGAATAAGAAGCAAAAAGAATTATATTGAGCTCATCGACGCTTACGTATTCATCAGCACCACCTGCCATTGGCTCTGCATCTTGAGCGCCGACAGGCGCAACATAATCAAAAGTTCTTTGCTTCTTTCTTTCAAGAAAGAAGCCTTTCTTTTCTTAATCCTTCGTGGGCTGCGGCACCGGCCGCGGCCTGCCTTCCGCATCCACCGCCACCATAACGAACCGCGCCTTGGTGACCCGCTCGCGCAAATCGGCATGGCGGCGTGCCCACACATCCACGTCAACCGTAATGGATGTGCGGCCGATCTTCGCGACCTCGGTAAAGCAGGAAATCAGGTTTCCCACCTTCACCGGCCGCAGAAATTCCAAATTCGACACGGCGACGGTTGCCACGCGCCCGCGCGCCACTTCGCTTGCCGTGGCCCCGGCGGCCATGTCCATCAGGCCCATGATCCAGCCGCCGAAAATGTCGCCGGCGGCGTTGGTATCGCGCGGCACGGCGGGGATACGCAGCGCCAGTTCACCGCGCGGCGCGTCCGGTTCGGTCTGGCTCATGCGGGTGTGCGACGAGCGCTCAGGGTAGCACCGGCTCGCGGCACGCGAAGCCGGTAATGACGGCGTTGATCACCGTTTCGATGAGTTGGTCCTTGGTGGCCTGCACGCGCGGCATCATGTCCATCACCACGGCGGTCACGCCGTGCATGGCGGCCCAGATACTTTCGGCGATCACCGCCGGGTCGCCTGGCCGAAAAAGGCCCTCGGCCAGCAATTCCTCGACCGCGCTTTCCAGCACGGCGAAGGACAGGTCTGCCACGTCCGGCTCGCAGCGCTCCGCCGTCATCTCATTCTGTTTGGCCTGGAAGGTAAGGCGGTATTCGTC
Source organism: Acetobacteraceae bacterium (assembly GCA_035507235.1). Lineage (GTDB taxonomy): Bacteria > Pseudomonadota > Alphaproteobacteria > Acetobacterales > Acetobacteraceae > CAJCIS01. The sequence goes on along the minus strand of DATJOH010000532.1, from coordinate 2,124 downwards.
GGGGCGTTCCAGGGAAAAATCCACGTAGGCGCGCAGGCCGGCGCGCAGCCGCTGCAGCTTCGGGCCCTCGTGCGTCTGCGTCTGCTGCAGCTTCACCAGCAGCTCGGCGAAAAAATCCTCGGCGATGGCCTTGAGGATCGCGTCTTTATCGGAGAAGTGCAGGTAGATGGCGGTAGGGGACACGCCGACCGCGGCGGCGATTCGCCGCATGGTCGCCTGGGCGTAGCCTTCCTCGATAAAAATCCGCTTGGCAGCGTCGAGAATTTCACCGCGGCGCGAAGCGCCCTGGCCGCGGGGCTTTCGGCTACGGGCGGGGAGAAAGTCAGTCATGTGGGGCATCAGTTATCTGTGTTCACGTAGCGCAGAAAAATCAATGGGTAACGCCAAGGGGGCTTTGCCCCCCTGGACCCCCCACTGGGGCCTTAGGCCCCAGACCCCATTTCTTATCCAAACCCCGCAAAGCTCCGTGGCTAGCCCCCCCGCCGCGCAGCGCAGTCGGGGTCTGGGGCCTAAGGCCCCAGTGGGGGTCCAGGGGGCAAAGCCCCTTGGCCTTTTTCTCTTGTCCCTGCTCGGCGCATACCCAGCCCAAGCCGCCGACTCCTGCTTCAAGACGCTCGCCGCCACCCGCAACTACACGCTCGGCGCGCCGCACGCTGCCGTGCCCACGCCCGATGGCCGGAACGTGCTCTTCCTGCGCAGCGGTCCGCGCGACACCAAGCTTGGCCTCTACCTTTACGCGCTCGACACCGGCGCCACGCGCGCGCTGGCGGAGCCCGCCGCCGGCCCGGAGCATCTGTCCGTGCAGGAGAAGGCGCTGCGCGAGCGCACGCGCATGACGCTCACCGGCATTACCGACTATGCCCTGAGCAAGGACGGCAAGCGTGTGCTGGTTGCCCAGGGCCCCAAGCTCGGCATGATCGATCTGCCTGGCGGCACAACGACACCGGTCCCCGGTGACGGCTGGATTTCCCCCCAGCTTTCGCCGGACGGCACCGCGGTCGCCGGCGTGCGCGACAATGATGTGCATGTCGTCGACCTAGCCAGCGGTAAGGATACGCAATTGACCACCGGCGGCACCGATGTGGTGACGCACGGCCTGCCCGATTTCGCCGCCGCCGAGGAGCAGGAACGTGCCGACGGCCTGTGGTGGAGCCCGGATGGCAGCAAGCTGTTGTATGAGGAAGCCGACAGCACCGGCGTCGAGAAGCATTTCATTGCGGACCCAGAGCACCCGCAAATCGCGCCGGTGGAATTCCGCTACCCACGCGCCGGCACCGCCAACGCGAAATTGCGCTTCGGCATCATTCCCCGCGCCGGTGGTGCCACCACGTGGATTGATTGGGACCATGATGCCTATCCCTATGTCGCCCGAGTGCTGTGGCGGAAGGCCGGCAAGCTTTCGCTGGTGCTGCTGAATCGTCCGGAAACGAAAGAACTGATGGTGGCGGTGGACCCGGAGAGCGGGAAAACCACGCCATTGCTTACCGAAACGGATGCGGCCTGGCTCAACATCACGCCGGAATTTGACATGGCGTCGCCTGGCTGGAAGGCGTTGCCTTACTGGCTCGCCGACGGTTCCGGCTTTCTGTGGGCGGCCGAACGCAACGGCATCTGGCAGTTGGAATTGCACCATGCCGACGGCACGCTCGATCACACCATCACGCCACGGTCGCTGCCTTATCTCGCGCTGAACGATGTGGACGAAAAATCCGGCAGCGTGGTCGTAACCTTGCGACCCGATCGTATCGACACGGGCGCATACCGCATTAAGCTTGCCGGTGGCGATCCAGTGCCGCTGACCGACAAGCCTGGGTTGCATGTCCTGCAAAGCGGCCACGATCAGCACGCGATCCTGCTTGATTCTTTCCTGCTGGCGGATGGCGGTGCCGGCACCGCGGTGATGGACGCCTCCGGCAAACGCCTGGCATTGCTGCCGAGCGTCGCGGAACAGCCGCCATCCCTGCCGGATGTGGAATTCCTGACGGTCGGCAAGCTGCAACTCGATGCGCGCCTGCAACGTCCGCACAATGCGCCGCCTGGCGCCCGCCTGCCAGTGATACTTTCCGTGTATGCCGGTCCCGGCGTGAAAACTGTCCTGCGTGCGCCGCGGATTTATTTCGAGGA
>DATJOH010000531.1:0-17636 GCA_035507235.1 Acetobacteraceae bacterium | reverse complement strand
CCCTTGGGTGACCCGATGCTTTAGGGTCAAAGGATGGCAGTTTCCAGACGTACGTTGATGGTGATGGACGGGGCGGCACGCGCGAGGAGCTTCATCATCGCCAAGCCTGGCAAGCCGATGGTGAAGGTGGTCGCCGTCGAGGCGCCAGCGATCAAGCAACGCGTCGGCTTCCTGGAGGGAGCGTTCGAAGTTCCGGACGATTTCGAGCACATGGGCCAGGTGGCCATCGTAGACGTGTTCGAGGGCGGCCCATCGGGTCTGCTGGAAGACATCTACCGCATTTCGCAACGATGTCATCGCGATAGCCGAGGCGGACCGCCGCGAAGATGCGAAGGGGAGCGAATGTGGCCACCCCCCTGGCCTTGCAGGCACCCCTCCCCTAACCTTTGGCCGATGACCGACGACCCCGACGCAGCGGCCCGCCGCTCGCTTAGAAACCACCGGGCGGTCGCGACCGGCCTGCTGCTGCTCATGGCGGCGCTCACGGTCGGCTCGTATTTCCTGCCGCGCGGCTACGCTACCGACATCCTGCAGGCGGCCGCCAAGGCCGGATTTGTCGGCGGCCTTGCCGACTGGTTCGCGGTGACGGCGCTGTTCCGCCACCCGCTTGGGCTGCCGATTCCGCACACCGCCATCATCCCGCGGGAGAAAGCGCGGCTTGGCCAGGCGCTCGGGCGCTTCGTCTCCCGCCACGTGGTCAATCGCGACGAAGTGACGCGGATGATGGGGAGCTTTGACGTCGGCGCGTTCGCCAGATCGCTGCTGAGCGATCCGGAAATCGTTTCGCCTATGGCGAGAAGCCTCGCCAATATGCTGCCGCGGGTGCTGGCGAGCGTCGAGGACGGGCGGGCGCGCCGCACGCTGGCGCGTCTGGTGCCGCGCCTGGTGGGCGGCCCGGAGGCGGGCCGCGTGGTGGCGCGGGCGTTGCGCGGCCTTGTCGCCGGCGGGCGGCATCAGGAAATGCTGAGTTTTATTCTCGATAGATTGCGCGAAGGCATGATTTCGCGCGAGGAGCAGTTGCGCGGGTTTATCGAGCAGAAAGTGCGCGAGGAAGGCGGGCGCCTGGTTGGCTGGGCGCTTGGCGCCACCATTGCGACGCGGGTGCTGGGCGCGGTGAATGCCGAGTTGGAACGGTCCGGTCCCGGCAGCGTTGCGCTGCGCGATGCGTTCGACGAATGGGTGCGCCACGAAATCGAGCGCATGGAAACCGACCCGGCCCACGCACGGGAAATCGGCCAGGGGCTGCGGCGGGTGATTGCGCACGAAACGGTGCAGGCCTGGGCGTGGGATGTCTGGAGCCGGCTGCGCATGGCGATGGAAACCGATTCGGCCCGCCCGAATGGCCGCACCGTCGTTATCCTGGAAGGCGCGATCAGAAACCTCGGGGATGTGCTGGCAACCGATGAAATTGCCCGCGCCCGGTTGCAACGCACGGTAGAACGGATGGTGGCGACGCTGATGCCGGCGGCACAAACGCAAATCGCCGATTTCATCGCCAATGTGGTGGCAAGCTGGGATACGGCAACGATTACCGAGCGGCTGGAACTGCGCGTGGGTGCGGATTTGCAGTATGTGCGCATGAACGGCACGCTTGTGGGCTTCGCTGCCGGCGGCGCGCTTTACGCCATATTGGAGGCGATCTTCGGGCGCGTAGCCTTTTAGGAAGGGAAGAACTTCTTTCTTGAAAGAAAGAAGCAAAGAACTTTTGACCCTGGCGTCCAGCCGCCGAACTGCCACGTAAAGCCGCGGGCGGCCAAACAGATAAAAGTTTTTTGGTTCTTTTTTTCAAAAAAGGAACCCTTCTTCTTTTCGCTTCCCCTCCCTGCACCATCTAAATTTTCCGGCCGGCCTTTTGATTAGACCCAAGCGGAAACTTTTGCGGCGGCAAATCCGTTTTAGCGGCACCGATTGGCCCGGCGCGGTTAACGGCGCCTTCAGGCGGCGTTGCTAGGCTGGGCACCGAACTGAGCGGGCCGCGCCATGCACGATCTGGACGTCGTCGCGTTTCTCCATTCCGGCATGTTAACCACTCTGAAACTTTGCGCACCGCTCTTGGTGGGGCCGCTCATTGCGGGTCTTGCCACGGCGATGTTTCAGGCGGTGACGCAAATCAGCGACGCCACTTTGTCGTTCATCCCGAAACTCTGTGCCACGCTTGCTGCCGCCTATTATGCGGGTCCGTTCCTCGCCAGCACGCTCACGGATTATATGCATCAGAGTTTCGCCAATATCGTCCTGGTCGGCGGCCAGTAGGGACGATGCCGGAGCCGGCGCTGACGCAGGAACTGCTGGCGCTTTCGTTTGCCTTCATGATGGTGCTGTGCCGCTGCGGCGCCGCGGTGATGTTGCTGCCGGGGTTCGGCGAGGAAGGGCCGCCGGTGACGGTGCGCGCCGGCATTGCGATCGGGTTGGCCGTGCTGCTGGTGCCCTCCATCGCGCCGCAACTGCCGCCGCCGCCGGATAATTTCGTGCGGCTGGTGGCGCTGCTTGTCGGCGAATTGCTGGCCGGCGGATTCCTCGGCTGGCTGGCGCGCGTCGTGGCGCTTGCGTTGCCGGCCGCGGGGCAGATCGTTTCGCTCGCCACCGGGCTTTCCAGCGTTTTGCAGCCGGATGCGGATTTCGGCGCCAGTACGAGCAGCCTTGGCAAATTGTTCGCCATGATGATGCCGGTGTTGATCCTGGCTTCCGGGCTTTATGCACTGCCGCTCACGGCACTTGCCGGCAGCTATGCGGCGCTGCCGGCGGGGGCGCCGCCGCCTGGTGCCGATTTGACGGAAATGGCGGTGCGGGCGGTTTCGGCGCATTTCGCGCTCGCGCTGCGGCTTGCCGCGCCGTTTCTGCTCATTGGCACGATGTGGCAGGTGGCTCTTGGGCTGATTTCCCGCCTGGTGCCGCAGATACAGATTTATTTCGCCGCGCTGCCCGGGCAGGTGCTGGGTGGGTTGCTGTTGCTCGCGGTGTTGAGCGGCGGCGTGGCGACCGTCTGGCTACGCGCCGTCGGCGACGCGTTTCAGGTGCTGCCGTGAAGCACCACGGCTTCTGACTCACCGATCCGTTCGTTTCCGCCGTTTCAGAGCGCGCGGCGGGAAGCCATGCGTTTGTGCAGCCGCGCGACGGTGGTGCTTGCGGTGGTCTTGCAGGCACACGGCAGCACCGCATGCAGGGCGGCCGCCAGGGCAGCCAGGAACAGGGCACCCGCAAAGGACAAGGCGACCCGCTGGTGCTGGAAGTAGCTCTCGCCGACGCTGCGCGGATGTTCAACAAAGGCGCTGTGAAACATCTTTATCCCCGACCAATCCCCGTGCAATTTGAGAATGACAAAGCCGGCGGAAAATTTCTTCCCATTAACCTGGTCGGCGGGGTCGATTATTGGGAGAATGTCCCATGCCAAGCCGCCCCGACCTCGATTCCATCGATCGGCGCCTGCTCGCCTTGCTGCAGCAGGACGCGACTCCCTCCGTGGCGCAACTCGCCGAGCGGGTAAACCTGTCGCAGAACGCCTGCTGGCGACGCATTAAGCTGATGGAGGAAGCGGGCGTGATTGCCCGCCGCGTTGCCCTGCTGGACCCGGCCAAGCTGGGCGTGGGCCTCACCGTTTTCGTCAGTTTCAAGCTGACGGAACATGCGCCGGAAGCGTTGGAGCGGTTTGCGCGCCTGGTGCGCGACATGCCGGAGGCGGTGGAGTTTCACCGCATTACCGGCGAATTCGACTATCTGCTGAAGTTGCAGTTGGCGGACATCACGGCGTATGACGCTGTTTATAAAAGATTGATCCAGTCCGTGCGGCTGGCCGACGTGCGCGCCTGTTTCGCCATGGAGGTGTTGAAGCAGACGACGGCTCTACCGCTGGAGCCGTAGGCGCGGCGAACGCGGACGCGCGGCACATGACGCATTGTTTCCGGGTCGCTGCCAGTTGGCGGCAGACCTGTTCGGGCCTACCTTGACCGGCCGAGACCGGCCCACTACCCCGCCGCCGGTCGGGCATTGCCCGCGCGCCAACCTCGCTGAACTAAAAATCACAAGCAGGGACCGCACATGGCCAGCGCCGATTTTCTGGAAGCGCCTCCGGCATCCGCCGGCGGGCTGCTCGCATCATTTGCGGAGTCGCTCGGTCAGCGACCCGCCGAGTTGCCGCAGGCCGCGCGTGCCTTCGTGGCGCAGGCACAATCCGACTGGGCGGCGGATGAATTGCCCGGCATGACCTTGGCCGATCTCGGCAACACACTCGCCGAATTCTGGCGCTTCGGCGCGGCGGCGCGCGACCGCGAGCCGGCGATACGACTGCGCCGCGCGCCGCAGGAAGGTGCGGGCCAGGGCAGCGACCTGCTGGAAATCGTGCAGCCGGACCGGCCGTTCCTGGTGGACAGCGTGATGGCGGCGATTGCCGATCTGCGTTTTCCGGTGCGCGCCATGTTCCACCCCGTGGTGCCGTCGGAGGATGGCCCGCGCTCGATGATTCAGGTTTTCCTGGAGCCGGTGGGCGAGGACCGGTCGCCCGCTCTGCTGAGCGCGGTGCGCGAGGCCCTGCATGACGTGTATCTGGCGGTGGAAGATTACCATGCCATGCGGGCCTTGTTACGCCGGACGATGGACGACCTCGCGGTGGCGCGCCTGGGCGTCAGCGAGGCGGCGCGGGCGGAATTTCTCGCCTTCCTGAACTGGCTCGGCGAGGATCGTTTCGTTTTCCTAGGTGCGCGCGAATATACCTATCCCCGCACGGCGGATGGCAGCTACGCGGCGGAGGAACCCGACTTCATGACGCCGCATGGGCCGGGGGGGCTTGGCGTGCTGCGCGACCCGGAACGGGTTGTGTTGCACCGGGATAATGAACCGGCGGTGCTGATGGGCCAGGTGCATAGCCTGCTGGAAATCGGCGATCCGGTGATTGTCGCGAAGTCGAATTTGCGCTCTCGCGTGCATCGCCGGGTGCATGCCGATTATATCGGCGTGCGGCGCTACGGACCCGATGGCAAACCCGCCGGCGAAGTGCGGCTGGTTGGGCTGTTCACAGCCGAGGCCTATGAAATTCCCGCGCGCGAAGTGCCGCTGATCCGCCGCAAGCTGGCGCACGTGTTGGTGGAGGCCGGCTACCAGGCGGACAGCCATAATGCGAAACGGCTGAGCCATATCCTGGAAACCTGGCCACGCGACGAGTTGTTCCAGATTGATACCGAAGAACTCTCCGACATGGCACGGGGCGTGCTGCATCTGTATGACCGGCCGCGGGTGCGGCTGTTCGCGCGGCGCGATCCGTTCGACCGGTTCTTTTCCGTGCTGCTGTTCGTGCCGCGTGACCGCTACGATACCGATATGCGCGAACGCGCCGGCGCCATCCTGGCCGCCGCCTATGGCGGCCGCATCGCGGCGCATTACCCGAGCTTCTCCGACGCGCCGCTGGCCCGCATTCATTACATCGTGGGCGTGCGCACCGGCCAGCATCACGAACCCGATCTGAAGGCGCTGGAACAGGAGATCGCTGAAGCCACGCGCACCTGGCAGGATCGCTTCGAATGCCTGGTGCGCGGCACGCTGCCGCCCGGCCAGGTGCAAGCGGTCATTACGCGCACCGACGGCGCGTTCCCGCCCGGTTACCGCGATCAGTACGATGCGGCTGAGGCGCTGATCGATGCGCAGGTGATGGACAGCCTGGGCCCGGACGAGAAGGTGCGGGTACGCGCGTTCCGCCGCGATGACGACAGCAGAACGATGTTCCGCTTCAAGCTTTATCGTCCGGGCGAGGCCGCGCCGCTGGCCGATGTGCTGCCGGTGCTCGGCAACATGGGATTGAAGGCGCTGATCGAGGATGGGTTCCGCACGGCACCGCGGGCTGCGGACGGCAGCGTGACGCCGGTGTGGATACATGAATTCCTGCTGCAGGATGATCGCGGCGCGCATCTTGATTTCGCCGACATCAAGCTGCCGTTTGAAACCGCTTTTGTCGCTATCTGGAATGGCCGCGCGGAAAGCGACGGCTTCAATCGCCTCGTGCTGGAACTTGGTATTTCCTGGCGGCAGGCCGCGCTGATACGCGCCTTGGCGCGGTACCGGCAGCAAACGGGGCTCGATCCAACCCAGGCGGTGCAGGCGGCCGCGCTGGCCGATCATGCCGAAGTGGCGCGGCTGATCCTTGATCTGTTCATCGCAAAATTCGATCCCGCCACCGGCGCGTCACCTTCCGAGCGGCAGGAGCGGGCGGTAGCGCTGCAAGGCGAAATCGTCGCCTCATTGCAGAAGGTGGAAAGCCTGGACGCGGATCGCGTGCTGCGACGCCTGGCCGATCTGGTGAGTGCCATGACGCGCACCAATTACTTTCAAACCAGTCCGAACGGACAACCAAAACCCTATATCAGCTTCAAGATTGCTTCGCGCGAGATTTCCGCGCTGCCGCTGCCGCGGCCGTATCGGGAGATTTTTGTCTCCGCGCCGCAGGTGGAAGGCATCCATCTCCGATTTGGCCCGGTGGCGCGTGGCGGCCTTCGCTGGAGCGATCGGCGCGACGATTTCCGGACCGAAGTGCTGGGCCTGGTGAAGGCGCAGCAGGTGAAGAACGCGGTGATCGTTCCGGTAGGGTCGAAAGGCGGATTCTATCCGAAAAACCTGCCGCGCGGCGGTGACGCGGCGGCGGTGAGGGCGGAAGCGGTAAGGGCCTACACGACATTCCTGCGCGGCTTGCTCGACATTACCGATACGATTGACGCCGAGAATAACGTGGTGCCGCCACCGCAGGCCGTGGTGCTGGACGATCCCGATCCCTATCTGGTTGTGGCAGCCGATAAGGGCACCGCGAGTTTTTCCGATATCGCCAACGGCGTTGCTGAATCCTACGGCTTCTGGCTGGGCGACGCGTTCGCCAGCGGCGGCTCGGTCGGCTACGACCACAAGGCTATGGCGATTACCGCCCGCGGTGCGTGGGAGGCGGTAAAGCGGCATTTTCGCGAACTCGGCAAGAACATTCAGACCGAACCGTTCACCGTAACCGGCGTCGGCGATATGAGCGGCGATGTGTTCGGCAACGGCATGCTGCTCTCGCAGCAAATTCTACTGCGCGCGGCGTTTGATCATCGTCATATTTTTCTCGACCCGGACCCGGACCCGGCAATCTCCTGGGCCGAGCGCAAGCGACTGTTTGATCTGCCGCGCTCCAGCTGGGCGGATTATGACCGGTCGAGGATTTCCGCCGGCGGTGGTGTCTATGCACGCAGCGCCAAGACGATCGCGCTTTCCGAACGGGCACGAGCCATGTTGGAGATAACGGCCGCAAATGTGACGCCGGACGAGTTGATGCATGCGATCCTGAAGACGCCGACCGAGTTGCTCTATTTCGGCGGCATTGGCTGCTACGTGAAGGCGGAGCATGAAACGAATGCCGACGCCGGCGACAAGGCGAACGATGCGATACGCGTGGACGCAACGGAATTGCGCGCGAAGGTGATCGGCGAAGGCGCCAATCTTGGGCTGACGCAAGCCGGCCGTATCGACTTCGCCCTGGCCGGCGGCAGGTTGAATACCGACGCAATCGACAATTCCGCCGGCGTGGATTGCTCCGATCATGAGGTGAACATCAAGATCCTGCTGGGTCAGGCGGAACGCGCAAGCCTGCTGACGCGGGAGGCGCGCAACGCGCTGCTGGCGGAAATGACCGATGACGTGGCGCGCCTGGTGCTGCGCCATAACGCTGCGCAAACCTTGGCCTTGACCCTCATGGATCGCGACGGCGTGCGCGAATTGCCGGCGCGCGCGCGTTTCATGGAGGATTTGGAGGCAAAGGGCCGGCTGGACCGCTGCGTGGAAGGGCTGCCGGACGCCCCTGCCATCGCCGCGCGTGAAAAAGCCGGCATTGGCCTCACGCGTCCAGAACTTGCCGTGCTGCTGGCCTACGGCAAGCTTGACCTGAATGACGACATCGTTGCGAGCGACGCACCGGACGATGCGTTCTTCCGGGGAACGCTGCGCGCCTATTTCCCGCCGCAACTCGCCACCTTCGCACCGCAAATGGAACGGCATCGGCTGCGGCGCGAAATCATCGCGACGGTGCTCGCGAACGACGTTGTCAATTTGTGTGGTCCCACCTTCCCTTCCCGTCTGCGCGCCGCCGCCGCGTGCGACACCACCGCCCTGATCCACGGCTTTGCCGCCGCGCGCGCCATACTTGGCATCGATGCGCTGTGGGCGGACATCGATGCGCTTAACGACAAGGCGCCGGCCGACGGGCAGACAGCGCTTTACAAGGCGGTGGTCTATGCGCTGCGCAGCCTGACGTTCTGGCTCGCCCGCGTCGCCTTTCGCGAAAAAACCCCGGTGCAACACCTCATCGACGCACACGCCCCGGCGGTCGCTGCGCTCAAGGAACTCATGCCAGGCCTGCTCTCATCTTTCGAGCAGACCGAAACCGAGCGACGGGCGCAGGTGTTCGTCGCCGCCGGCGCGCCACTGGCGCTGGCACGGGCGGTTGCGATCCTGCAACCACTGACCACCGTCACGCACCTTGTGGCGCTGGCACAAGCCACAAGCTGGCAGACCGTTTCCGTAGCGCGCCTTTATCACCAGGTCGGCGCCGCCTTTGCGTTCGATCGACTGCGCTTCGCCGCCGGCTCCTTCATCGGCGGCGACACCTTCGAACGGCTGGCGGTGCGGCGCCTGATCGAGGACATGCTGGGCGAGCAGACGGAAATCACCCGCGCGGTGCTGAGGTTCGCGGCCAATGAACAAGCGGGCGAAAGCGACGAAGCGGCGCAGGCGGCGATCGCAAGCTGGTCCGCGCTGCGGAATAATCGGGTGCGGACGGCGCAAACAACCATCGAGACGATCGAGAGAGCGGCAGGGGGCTGGAGTTTTGCGAAGCTGACGATTGCGAATGCGGCTTTGCGGGAATTGACGCAGGAGAAGTAAGGGAAGAAAGACTCTTCTTTCTTAAAAAAAGGAAAACTTTTTATTGTTTGGTTCGTGACGTTCGTCTCATCCCGGCTAGCAAACAGATAGAGTCTTTTTGCTTCTTTTTCTTCAGAAAAAGAAGAATCTTTCGTGAGTGGAGTAACGACAGCTGGACGAATTAAGCGTGTTCGACCGGCTGGCCGTGCGCAGGCACCGCGATCGTGCGGCGGCCACACTGCCTGTTGTTGCTGACATTCTCGACGAGCTTTCGCAGCGTCTGCTGGATCGCCTGGACGACACAACACATCATTTCACTGAAGCGCTGGATATTGGCGGTCGTGGCGCGATTGCGCCGGCGCTGCGGGCGCGGGGGATGCGCGTAGTTTCCATCGATCCCTCGCCGCGGCTTGCCGCCTGTGCCGGCGGCCTGGCGGTTGCGGGCGATGCCGAATTCATGCCGCTGGCGCCGGGCAAGTTCGATCTGGCGATTGCCTGCCTCAGTTTGCACTGGATAAATGATCTGCCTGGCGCGCTGATCCAGATACGTCAGTCCCTGCGGCCGGACGGGCTTTTTCTGGCGAGTGTGCCGGTATTGGGCACGCTTGACGCGCTGCGAAGAGCGCTGACGGCGACCGAAGCCGAACTGACGGGGGGCGCCAGTCCGCGGGTTTCGCCGTTTCCGGATTTGCGCGATTGCGCCAGCTTGTTGCAGCGCGCGGGCTTTGCGCTGCCGGTGGCCGACGTGGAGGATATAGAGCTGGTCTATGCCGATCCGTTTGCGCTGCTGCGGGATTTGCGCGCGGCTGGCGAAACGAACGCGGTGCGGCTGCGCAGCCGCCGGCCGCCGCCGCCAGCACTTTTTCCCACTGCCTTGGCGGCGATGCGGGGAGACGGTGAAAAGCTGCGCATCAATCTGCGTCTTGCCACGCTCACCGGATGGGCCCCTTCGGCGACGCAGCCGCAACCGCTGAAGCCGGGAACGGGGCAGGTCAGCCTTACAAAATTCCTCAATTCAGACGGATGACATTCTCAAGGCGCTCGCCGCGGCGGGCCCAAATCGGTGAATAGGTGACGCCCACGAGAGAAAAAGTTTTTTGGTTCTTTTTTTCAAAAAAGAACTGCTTTCTTTGGCGATGAGTCGTTTCCAATGCGGGTTGAGATTCATCACTGCAAGTCGATCGTGATTTTGCGCACCCGGCCCGTGAAGGGATTTGGCGCGAGGTAGTCGTTGCTGACCGGTGAACCCGTGTCCTGGCCGACATCGAGGGTTTCATTGATGGCGTCGGTAAAGCCGCCGAACTGATCGAAATGCGCGGTGCCTGCCAGCTTGCCGTTCAGCAGCAGGCGGGCATCGCCACCTGGCGGACGGCGGTTCATCATGGCCAGCAGCCCGGCCAGCCGGTTTTCTGGCGAAAATTCGAATTGGATTTCGTCCTGGCCGGGCGGAAGCGGGATGGTTGCAACGATCTGTTCGTGGGTTTTGCCGAGGGTGTTGTTTTCATAAATCAGCTTACCGTCCTCTACGAACAGACTGAAACCGCCGAAGCGGCCGCCCTCGGCCACGATGACGCCCTTAGCGCCGGTGACCGGAACGTCGATCTCCGCCGTCAGGCGATGGGCGCGGCCGCTGAGATCCGGCACCACATCCGGCGGCACGCGATCGACGCCTTCCGCATAGACGAAATGGGTGCGGCCGGTACGCGGCGAAGGGGCGCCGAAAATCGGGAACGGCACGAGGGGAAAAACGTCGTTGCGCGCGGCTTCCTTGTCGAATTCGGCCTTCAGCGTGGTAAGTTTTTCGGGCATTTGCGCCGCCAGATCATGCGCTTCCGAATAATCGGTTGCCACATGATAGAGCTCCCAGCGATCCTTGTCGAAATTGGTCATGAAAATTTTGACCGGATTCTGGTAGATCTCCCATGGCGCGTAGCGGCGGGCGCAGGCTATCCAGCCATCTTTGTAGATGGCACGGTTGCCGAATATTTCGAAATATTGTTCATCGTGGCCGGTTTTTGCGGTCGGGTCGGTGAAGGTGGCAAGCAGGCTTTTGCCCGCCAGCGGTGTCTGGTGGACGCCATCCACAATGTCCGGAAACGGGATGTGCGCCGCGTCGAGAATGGTCGGCACGATATCATTGGCGTGCGAGAACTGGTGGCGCACTTCCGTTGGATGGGTGACGTGGCCTGGCCATGAAATGACCAGGCCATCGCGGGTGCCGCCGAAATGCGAGGCGATCTGCTTCATCCATTGGAATGGGGTGCTGGTGGCCCAGGACCAGCCGGCAGCATAGTTATTGTCGAAATACGGTCCGCCGAGATCGTCGATGTGACGCATTTGCGTGGCGAGGTCATTGGATTGGCCGTCGGTAAGGGCCGTTGCGGCATCCGATCCGTCGAGGCCGCCTTCCGCGCTGCCGCCGTTGTCGCCGACGACGTAAATCACCAGCGTATTATTCGCCTTGCCGTCGTAGCGCAGGCCTTGCAGCAGGCGGCCGACTTCATGGTCCGTCTGGGCAAGAAAGCCGGCATAGACCTCCATCTGGCGCGCGTAGAGGCGTTTCTGGTCCGGGCTTAGCCTGTCCCAGGCCGGCAATTCCTTCGGCCGCTTCGTCAATTCCGCGTCGGCGGGAATGACGCCGAGCTTCTTCTGGCGGGCGAAGGTTTCTTCACGGAGCTTGTCCCAGCCTTGGTCGAATTTACCGCGATATTTGTCGATCCATTCCTTCGGAACGTGGTGCGGCGCGTGGGTAGCGCCGGTGGCGAAATAGAGGAAGAAGGGTTTGTCGGGCGAAACCGCATCATGTTCCCGCACCCAATGCAGCGCGTCGTTCACCAGATCGACCGTGAGATGATAGCCGTGCAGGTATCCGCCGGGCGGTTCCACCGGCACGGTATCGCGATAGAGCCGCGGCTCCCACTCGCTGCTTTCGCCGCCCATGAAGCCGTAGAAATATTCGAAGCCCAATCCGGTTGGCCAATGATCGAACGGGCCGACCGGGCTGATTTCCCAGATCGGCGTATTGTGCCATTTGCCGAAGGCGGCGGTGGAATAGCCGTGCAGGCGCAGGATTTCGGCAATGCTGGCGGTCGCCTTGTGCCATACCGTGTTGTAGCCGGGGAAACCGGCCGGCACGTCCTGCAAATTGCCGAAACCGACCTGGTGATGGTTGCGCCCGGTGAGCAGCGCGGCGCGGGTCGGTGAGCAGATCGCGGTGGTGTTGAAATCATCGTAACGGATGCCGTCCTTTGCGAGCTTGTCTAGCTCCGGCGTGGCGGCCGGGCCGCCGAACGTGCCGGCGGCGCCGTAGCCGACATCGTCGAGAAGGATGAGGACGATGTTGGGCGCGCCGGCCGGTGGTTTTACCGCCTCCGGCCAGGCAGGCACCGCGTGTTCGCGGGTCGGCGCAATGCGGCCATGGAACGGTGCTTCCGGCTTTGGCAGCACGGCTTGTGCCAGGGCTTGCAGCGGAGCAAGCAATGATACTGTTATTGCAAGCGCCGGCGGGCTGATGCGATTCAGCCGCCAAGAAAGTAGTTCTTTTTTGAAGAAAAGAACCAAAAAACTTTTTTCTGTTGCGCGCGGCATCGGCTCCGCCCATTTAGGCTGGTCGCCGGACGCCAAAATCAAAAGTTTTTTGTTTCTTTTTTGCAAAAAAAGAAATACTTCCTTGCTTCGCCCGAGCAACTACGCGGCCCGCGCCGTCAGTGCAGCCTCGATCAGCGCCACCGTCTCGCCGATGCCGTACAACGCCACGAAACCGCCGAACCGTGGCCCTTCCTGTTGGCCGAGCAACACTTGATACAAACACCCGAACCAGTCTTTCAGCGCCGCGAACGGGTGCCGCTTGCCCACTTCATAGACCGCCGTCTGGATGGTTTCCGCGTTCGTCGCAACGTCCATGCCGCGGAGCGTCTCCGCCAGATCGGCCAGCGCCGCGCGTTCAACGTCCGTCGGCACCCGGAATTTCTTCGCTGGCCTTACGAAATCACGATAATAGGCGACAGCGTGCTCAACCAGGCGGGCGAGGAATGGTTGCGTCTCAGGGGACGCCTCGTGGCTGTAGCGGCGGATGAAGCCCCACAGCATGTCCGGCGTCTCGGCGTTCACCACGCTCGCGAGATTGAGAAGCATGATATACGAGACCGGACTGCCGGCATTGTCGGGAATATGCCCGGCGTGGAAATGCCAGGCCGGATTGGCTTTCAGCGTTTCCGCATCCTCGGTACGCGCCCGCTCCACATAGGCCAGATATTCGTCGGCGGCGCGCGGAATGGCATCGAAATAAAGCCGCTTCGCGCGGTGCGGCTGGTTATACATGAATTGCGAGAGGCTTTCGGGCGGCGCATATCGCAGCCATTCCTCAACGGAAAGTCCGTTGCCCTTGCTCTTGCTGATCTTCTGGCCGTGCTCGTCGAGAAACAGTTCGTAGGTAAAGCCGATCGGCGGCTTCGCCCCCAATATGTCGCAAATGCGGGTGGAGAGCTTGACGCTGTCGATCAAATCCTTGCCGGACATTTCGTAATCGACACCGAGAGCGAACCAGCGCATCGCCCAGTCCGCCTTCCACTGGCATTTCGCGCCGCCGCCATAGACGGAGGTCTCGAACTTCCGCCCGTCCTCGTCCGTCCAGAACACCGTGCCGGCGTCAGGGTCCACGCGATCGATGCGGACTTGCATGACAATGCCGGTTTCGGGATGCACCGGCAGGATCGGCGCGTAGGTTTCGCGTCTTTCCTGGCCGAGCGTCGGCAGCATCACCGCCAGAACATCGTCGAAACATTCCAGCAGCCGCTTTAATGCTGTATCGAATGTTCCTGCCAGGTAATAGGCCGTGGAGGAGGCGAATTCGTACTGAAAGCCGAAACTGTCGAGAAACCCGCGCAGCCTTGCATTGTTGTGATGGCCAAAGCTTTCGTGCGTGCCGAATGGGTCGGGAATTTTCGTCAGCGGCTTGCCGAGAAACTCGCGCAACATGTCGCGGTTCGGCACGTTGTCCGGAACCTTGCGCAGCCCGTCCATGTCGTCGGAAAACGCCAGCAGCCTCGACGGCCGGCCGGTGAGCACGCCATAGGCGTGGCGCACCCAACTGGTGCGCGCCACTTCACCGAACGTGCCGATATGCGGCAAGCCGCTTGGCCCATATCCGGTCTCGAACAATACCTGCGGCCGCGCGAGCTGATCGGCCCGCACGGCGAGTTTCTGGGCCTCCTCGAAAGGCCAGGCCTTAGGCAACGTATCCATGCGGCCGGATTTAGCCGCCCGCCGCGGCGTTGGCCAGGAGGCGAAACAGACAAAAGTTTTTTCAAAAAGAAGACTTCTTTCTTGAAAGAAAGGAGCAAAGAACTTTTGCTCGTTTATCTGGCGGCCGCGCCGAAATGGCGGCGAACGCGCTTCATCGGCTGCTCTATGGCAAGGTAACTGATCAGGGCCAATGCGGCGGATGAAGCCGCGCCGCACACAATCCAGGTGAGCGTGTCCCGCGGCGCCACCATGTCCGCCAGCATCAGGGCGCCCCAGTGCCACAAATATAATGAGTAGCTGAGCCGGCCGATGAAGATCGCCGCCGGCGCGCGGAGCGGGCCCAGGGACGCGAGCAGCGCGGGAAAACAGGCCAGCAGCGCCGCGCCTTGCAGAGTGGGTCGCAGCACGTCGCGCGCCAGCGGGTTGGCGCCGACAAAACTCGCGGCGAGCAGCGCCACGCCGGGCCATGCCAGCCAGCGCGGTGGTGCGCGTCCCACGTGCGCCAGCAGCGCAAACGCAACGCCCCAGGCGAGCGAATCGAGCCGCGCGTCAGTCGCGAGGTAGAGCCGGTTATAGCGCCACGCGCCGGTAGCGATCGGCCCGCAAAACTCCGGCGCACCCGGCGTGAAGCACAAATGCAGCAGCCACAGGCGCCACAGCGGCGCCGCGGCGCACAGCAGCAGGATCGCCGCCAAAGCCGCCCGCCGCCGCCACAGGAAGGCAAGCGCCAGCGGCCAGACGGCGTAGAAATGCTCCTCGATGGCCAGCGACCACAGGATATTGAAAGGGTGGCGCACGCCCGGTAGCGCCGATCGGTAAAAACCCCAAAGATCGAGATAATTGGCGCCATAGAACAACGCCCCCAGCCAGCCGGCGAGGGAGATACGTCCACCCGCCGCCGCATACACGCATCCGGCGACCAGGATATAGCAGCAGGCCGCCGGCGCCAGGCGCAGCACACGGCGCAGGTAAAAGCCGGCGAAATCGATTTTGCCGTGGCGGGCGAGGCTTGCGAGCAACTGCCGGGTGATCAGCGCGCCGCTGATGAAAAAAAACAGCGTGACGCCGAATGCTCCCGGCACCACATGCGGCAGGCCCAAATGCGAAATCACCACCAGCGCGATCGAGACCGCGCGCAGCCCGTCCAATGCCGGCAGATAGTCGCCTTGCGCGGCGGGCAGGCTCAGGCTTTCTCTTTGTCGGCACGGGCTTGTCCCGGCCAGTAATTCGGATTTCACGCCCGCCATGGCCAAGTCACACCACGACATTCCGCAAAACCTGCAACCGAGGCCGGCCGATTACGCCTATGATCTGGAGCGCACGCTCGGCTCCATCGTCACGTTGCGCGCCGACGTGCCGCAGGACGCCTTCACCGCCGAGTCGCTGGGCACCGAACGCGCCGGCAGCGGCATTGTCATCGATGCGCCGGGTATCCAGGGCGGGCTCGTGCTCACCATGGGGTATCTTATTACCGAGGCGGACAGCATCTGGCTGACCACGGCGGACGGCCGCGCGCTGGCTGGACACGCGCTGGCGGTCGATTACGAATCCGGCTTCGGCCTGGTGCAGCCACTCGGCACGCTCGATCTGCCGCCGATTTCGTTCGGCGACAGCAATGCGGTGAAAATTGGCCAGTCGGCGTTGCTGGCGGCGGCCGGCGGGCGGCATCGCGCCATCGAAACGCGCGTGGTCGGGCGGCAGGAATTCGCCGGTTACTGGGAATATCTGATCGAGGACGCGTTCTTCACCGCGCCGGCGCATCCGTTCTGGGGCGGCGGCGCACTGCTTTCCGACGAGGGCAGGCTGCTTGGTGTGGGCTCGTTGATCCTGCAGCAGGGCGACGAAAAGGGCCGGCGGCTCGACATGAACATGGTGGTGCCGACCAGCCTGCTGACGCCGGTGCTGCCGGAACTTGCCGCCACCGGCCGGCTGGCGCGGCCACCGCGGCCCTGGCTCGGGTTGTTTGCCATGGAGAACGACGAGACGGTGGTGGTCGGCGCCGTCGCCGAGGACGGCCCGGCGCAGCGTGCCGGCGTGCGCCCGGGAGATCGGGTGATGGCGGTGGATGGCGATGAAGTGCCCGACCTTGCGGGCCTGTGGCGGCGAATCTGGTCGGCGGGCACAGCGGGCGCGCGGGTGCGCCTGACAATAGTCCGCGACGACGAAACGTTGCATATGACGCTCGTATCGGTTGATCGCAGATCGGTTCTTCGCACGCCCAGGTTGCATTGACCAGGGGGCGTTTCGTCGGTTGTGTGACTGTCGTATGAATTTCGACGAATCTCGGTAACTGCGGCTGAGTCCGTAAACTTAAATGTTGCGTCTCGATTTCTCGTCGTGTTAACGCGCGTTTCGTTTTAAGGCGCGCGTCGTCGGGAAGGGCAGCAAGGCTGCCATCCATGCCGCGCCGGGGGGACGTTTGGCATGGCGACCGATACCTGGACCGGCGGCAGCGGCAGTTGGGGCGTTGCGTCCAATTGGAGCGGCGATAACGGCACGCCCGGGGTGCCTGTCGTCACCGACGATGTCGTTATCGATACGGCCGGCATCACCGTCACGGTGGGCAGCGGCGTTGCGGCAGTGTGTCATACTCTTAGCGATACGAACGCCACGCTTTCCATAACCGGTGGCACGCTGTTTACCGTCGAGCGGGCAATTTTCAACGGCGCTTTCATCGAAACCGCCGGCACCTTCACAATGAGCGGCTACGGCGCGAACTTCGACCAGAGCATGACCATGCTTGGCGGCAGCATGAACGTGCTGAGCGGGGCAGCGAACATTTATGACGGCGGCACGCTCGCGGGCACGATCAGCGGCGCCGGCGCGCTCAATCTGATCAACGGCACCACCTATATCGATAGCGGTTTCGCCTGTACGATCGCCAGCATCGTTGTGGGGGCACAGGGCGGCAAGCTCGCCTTCAACACGAATTTCAGTTATGGCAACGATTTCACGCTGTTGCAGAACGGCGTACTGGACATCTTCGGCCACACGCTGACGCTCACGGGCGGCTCGCTGCTGGAAGGAACCGTCGGCTACGGCAAGATCGTGCAGAGCGGCGGCAACGCTGCCATGACGATCGGCAACGGCCAGAACTACACTGTTTTCGACAACGGATTGATCCTGTCGATCGGCGCGCACGCCCAGCAGGACGGCAATCTGGCGTTGGGTGCCAATGATTCCGGCGCCAAGCTGCAAATCGGCAAGGGCGGCGTTTACGATATTGCCGGCAACTGGAACATCGCCGATCCTTCCTCCATCGGCACCATCACCAACGCCGGTGTGTTCGCGAAGGACGGCGGCGGCAAGACATCAGCCATTTTCTCGTCCTTCACCAGCACCGGGCAATTGGAAGTGCAGATCGGCACCGTGCTGCTCGAAGGTTTGGTCAATTCGGTATCCGGCACAGTCAGCGGCGGTGGGACGCTCGGTATCGGCGGCGGACGCACCACCTTCGGCGCCAATGTCGTGCTCGAAAGCGCAGCGCTCAACCAGATATCCGGCGTGCTGGTGCTGAACAAGGC
>DATJOH010000530.1:0-7869 GCA_035507235.1 Acetobacteraceae bacterium | reverse complement strand
AATCCAGGCCATTCCCACGGCATCAGCGCCGCCATCCGCCGCCACCGCGTTGCCACATGCCGCAACAACCGGCAGCACCGCGCTCACCCTGCGTCGCATAGAAGCCGTGGCAAAAGGCGAGACGCTGCAAGCCTGCCTGGTCTTTACCGCGAAGCCCAGCTTCACCGACACGCAATCGGCCGCCGATTACATTACCATAACACCTGCCATCGAAAAAACCGTGCAGGCCGCCGGCGACAGGCTCTGCGTCAGCGGTTTCGCATACGGCACCTCCTACCTGATCACCGCTCGCAAGGGCCTGCGCGGCGCGGACGGCTCCATCAGCCAGTCGGACGAAACCCTCGCCTTCAATCTGGGCAATGCCCGCGCCGCGATGAATTTCGCCGATGACGGCTTTATTCTCCCCCGCTCCGGCACGGAAACCTTGCCGCTCCGTACCGTGAACATCGCCCGCGTGCACGTCACCGTCGATCGGATCACCGATCGCGTGCTCGCCCGCACCGCCCTCGCCGAGGACAGCTACAGCTACACCGACGATGACGGCAACGAAACCGGCGGCAGCGAAGGCGACCAGACGCTCGGCGCCCGCGTGTTCGAAGGCGACATGGCGGTCAAATCCCTCCTCAACCAGGCGATCCTGACGGGCCTGCCGGTGCCCTCGCTGCTCGGCGCGCGCAAGCCCGGTGCCTATCGCATCGTCGTCAGCTACCGGCGCCCCGGCGGTGACGATGACTCGCGCCTCATCCGCAATCGCTGGATTATCGATAGCGACATCATGTTGACCACGCATCGCGGCGACGACGGGTTGCACGTTTTCGCCCGCTCGCTTGCCACCGCGAAACCGGCAGCCGGCGTCGATATCACCCTGATCGCCGCGGACAATGACGAACTCGGCCAGGCACGCACCAATTCGGATGGCCACGCCGTCTTTCCTGCCGGACTTACACGCGGGGAACGTGGTCTGCGCCCACGCATGGTCATGGCCTATGCGGGCGACGATTTTGCTGTCCTTGATCTCGACCGTGCCGACATCGATCTTTCCGATCGCGGCGTCGCCGGTCGCGCCGCGCCTGCCGGCATAGATGCCTTCCTCTACGCGGATCGCGGCATTTTCCGCCCCGGCGAAACCATCGAACTCGCCGGCCTGCTGCGCGACCAGCTCGCCCACGCCTTGCCTGATGTAAAACTCAGCATATCCCTGCAACGGCCCGACGGCGTCACGGCGGCGAAATATACCAGCACCGCTAATAGCGTGGGCGCCTTCGCCCTGCCGGTGCCCGTCAGCCCCACCGCCGCGCGCGGCACCTGGCATCTGCAGGTGACGCCTGCCGGCAGCCCCGATCAGATCGGCGATCTCGCGGTTGAAGTGCAGGATTTCGTACCGAACCGGCTGCGTGTCGATGTGTCACCGCAAGCGCCGCGCCTGCCACGCGACGGCACCACCGACATCGACGTCGCCACGCGCTATCTCTATGGCGCGCCGGCCGCCAACCTTACCGTGGACGGCACGGTTGTCGTCCAGCGCGATACCGCGCCGGTCCCCGAAACCGGCTGGACATTCGGCGTGCTGGATGATGCGGGTGCCAACGCGCCGCAGGATCTGCCCTCCACCAAAACCGACGCCAACGGCCATGCCCAGCTTGTGCTGGAGGACAGCAAACTCACGCGCCCCACCGGCGATTTCCCGCTTGTCGCCGACATTACCGTGGCCGTGGCCGAACCCGGTGGACGCGCCACGCAATCGGAAACCCATGTTCCGATGGCGACTCATGATGTTCTGATTGGCCTGCGCCAGGGCGCCGCGCACGGCGACGACGAATTGCAGACAATCGATATCGATGCCGCGGCCTTTGCCGCCGACGGCAGCCGCACGTCGCGCCATAACCTTGCCTTCGCGTTGGTCGAGGAGGTTACGGAATTCGGCTATTACGCCGCCGCCGGTGGTGGCGGAGGCTGGGGTTGGCGCACCATCACCCATGACCGCCCGGTCTCGTTCGGCAATTTCGACATCGCATCCTCTGGCGGCCGCGTCACCACCCCGCCGCTCGGGTGGGGCCGCTATCGCATCGATGTCACCGATCCCGATGGTGGCGAAAAGAGTCAGTTGCGCTTCTATTCCGGCTTCTATGCCCCCGCCGGCCGGGATACGCCGGAGCGCGCCACGGTAACGCTGATCGGCAAACCGCCGCGCGAGGGCGAAACCGCGCACCTGAAAATCACCCCACCCTTCGCCGGCGAGGCTCTGATAACGGTAGAGAATAATCGCGTTCTTGGCGTGCGCACCGCGACAATTCCGGCCGCGGGTGCGACGATCGATGTCGCGGCCACCGCGGATTGGGGCCCCGGCGCCTATGTGATGGCGACAATCTATCGGCCGGTACATGAAGCCCCCGGCCATGCGCCGGTGCGCGCCATCGGCCTCGCCTGGGTGCCCGTCGATCCGCATGCGCGCACGCTCGGCGTCGCCATCAACGCGCCCGACGTTCTGCGCCCGCGCACACACATCAATATGCCGCTCGCGATTTCCAATATTCCCGCCGGCGAAGACGTGTATCTCACCCTCGCCGCCGTCGATGAGGGTATTCTGCAACTCACGCGCTTCGAAACCCCAAATCCCGAATCCTATTTCTTCGGTCAGCGCCAACTCGGCGTCACATTGCGCGATGACTACGCACACCTCATTGATGGCGACGCCGCCGCCGCCGGGGAGGTGCGTTCCGGTGGCGACATAGACGGCGCCGGTCTCTCGGTCGTGCCCACGCGCACCACCGCACTGTTTTCCGGCCTTGTTCATGTCGGCGCCGATGG
This sequence comes from Acetobacteraceae bacterium, assembly GCA_035507235.1. Classification (GTDB taxonomy): domain Bacteria; phylum Pseudomonadota; class Alphaproteobacteria; order Acetobacterales; family Acetobacteraceae; genus CAJCIS01. Next base: position 5,061 of record DATJOH010000530.1, on the reverse strand, counting down.
CCATGCAAGCGTGCCGCTCGACCTTCCGGATTTCAACGGTGGCCTCCGCCTTATGGCCGTCGCCGCCAGCGCCAGCGCGCTCGGACATGCCGACAGGCAAACGCCCACGCGCGACCCCGTCGTCGGCGAAATCAGCCTGCCGCGCTTTCTGGCACCCGGCGACGCGGCAAGCCTGACGTTGCTCACGCATAATGTCGATGCGCCTGCAGGCACGTTCCACGTGCATATCGGTGCCAGCGGCGCTGTCACCATGAAACCGGTGGATGAGGACGTCGCGCTCGCGGCGGCCGCCCAGCGCGTGGCAACCTATCCGATCGGTGGCGGCGACCCCGGCATCGGCACCGTCGCCATGACGTTGGACGGTCCGAACGCGCTGCACATCGCGCGCAATTGGCAGATCGAAGTGCGCCCATCGTTCCAGGCCGTCAGCCGCATTTCCGCCGACACGCAAAATCCCGGCACCACATACCGTCTCACGCCAAACCTTGCTGACGGACTTTACCCAGCCGGCACGCAATTCCGCATTACCTATTCCGCCACCGGTCGCATCGATCTCGCTGGACTGCTGTCGGCGCTCGACGACTATCCATTCGGCTGCTCCGAACAGCTCACCAGCCGCGCTTTGCCATTGCTCTACCTCGAGAAAATCGCCGCCGCGGTCGGCGGCACGCCGCCCGATGATATGCGCCTGCGCGTGCAGCAAGCCATCAGCACACTGCTAGAACGGCAGGACGATACCGGCGCGTTCGGCCTGTGGCGCAACGGCGATCATGACGCCACGCCCTATCTCGGCGCCTATATTACCGACTTCCTGGTGCGCGCGCAGGCCGCCGGCTACGCGGTGCCGAAGGACGCGATCGACCGCGCCTTCAAGGGTCTCGATACGATCGCCAACAACGGCAACTGGGATTACGATGTCTATTGGTGGCGCAGCCCATGGGAATATTGGCGCACCGACGTCACCAATATCGGGCTTGCCTACACCGCCCTTTTAAAAGCCCGTACCGGCCGCGCCGATATTGGCGAACTGCGCTATTTCTCGGACACCAAGCTGACGCAACTGGCGCCGCTCGGCCAGGCGCAACTCGGCGCGGCGCTCAGCCTCGCCGGAGATAAATTGCGCGGCGCCACCGCGTTCGACCGTGCGGAGAAGGATCTCGCCGTCTGGGGCGATGAAAAATTCTACACCCAGGGTGATTTTTATCGCTCCGAACTGCGCGACACCGCCGAAATGGTCGTGCTGGCACAGGAAATCGGCGACGAGCCACGCCTGCGCCGCCTGCTGGATCACCTCGAGCATATGGAGTCGCGGCCCCAGGAAATGGAAACGCAGCAGCAGGCCTGGCTCGCGGTGGCCGCGGGTTCGCTGATCGCGCGCAGCGGCGGCGTGTCCGTGCGCGTTGGTGACGAGGAGAAACAAAATCCTGCGCTGATCACCGTCATCAAGACCCTGGCATCGCTCGGAAACGGCATCGATATCGCCAATCTCGGCCATGGCCCGGTATTGCGCAGCGTCGTCGTGCGCGGCCTGCCCCGCACCGCGCCACCCGCCACCGAATCCGGCCTTACCATCAGCAAAACGATCATGACGCTGGATGGCAAACCGGTCGATCTCGATCATTTGCAGCAGAATCAGCGTCTGCTCGTGCATCTCGAAGGTGGCCTTGCGGACGATGTCTATCACCAGGCGATGATCGTCGATCTGCTGCCGTCCGCGTTCGAGATCGAACGTATCGTGCCGCAATCCACGGACGACAAGCCGAATGGATTCGCGTTCCTGGGCCGCATCCTGGATACGCGCATGGCGCAGAAGCAGGATGACAGGTTGCTGGCCGCCGTCGATCTGACACCGCCGCCCCGATTCCGCGGCACTGACTGGGACGATCGCGATCGTTTCAACATCGCCTATATCGTCCGCGTGGTCACGCCTGGCCATTTCACGCTGCCCGCCGCCAGCATTCGTGACATGTATCGGCCCGACGTGATCGCCCGTGGTGAGCCCAGCAGCGTCACCGTGGAACCAGCGCACTAAACATGCACGCCTGGCGGCGCATCCTTGGGGCGTTAATCGCCGTCATCGGGGCGCTGGCAATCGCTGACCGGATTTTTCCGCCGGACTTGTCCCGTGCGCGCGCGCTCTCCTCGGAAGTGCAAGGACGGGATGGCACGTTGCTCGCCGTTTTTCCTGCACAGGGCGGCATCTGGCGCCTCAAGACCACAACCGCCCAGGTCGATCCCCGCTATCTCGCTTTGCTGCTCGCGGCGGAGGATAGGCGCTTTTTTGATCATCCCGGTATCGATCCGGTGGCTCTGGCGCGGGCGGCATGGCAATGGGCCCGCGCCGGCCATATCGTCTCCGGCGGTTCCACGCTCACCATGCAAACCGCCCGCCTGCTCGAACCGCATCCGCGCGGCATCCTGGGCAAATTGCACGACATCGTTCGTGCCGCGCAGTTGGAGCGACGCTTCAGCAAAAACGAAATTCTCGGGCTATATCTCACCCTCTGCCCATTCGGCGGCAACCTCGAAGGCGTCCGCGCCGCCTCGCTCGCCTGGTTCGGCCAAGAACCTTCCACACTCACAGCCGGGGAAGCCGCCTTGCTGGTCGCTACCCCGCCGGCGCCGTCCCGCCGTCGCGCGGATCGTCATCCGACCGCCACGATTACGGCAGCGAATCGTTTGCTCGCCCGCCTTGCCGCCGCACAGGAACTGCCCGCCGGCTATGCGGGTGCCATACCACCTACCGTCCACGGCCGCGCCCCAATGCCGCGCCTGAGCGGCTTTCTTGCCGCCAGATTGGCGCACGCGGCGCCACCAGGCACCGTCATCGCAAGCACTATTGATCCCGCGCTGCAACGGCATCTGGACGCCCTCATTGCCCGCGAAACCGCCGGGCTGGAACCTGAACTCGGCGTTGCCGCCATCGTCGCCGGAAATCACAACCGCGGATTCCTCGCATCCTACGGCGGTCGCGGCGCCGCCTATCCCGGCGGTGACATCGATCTCACGCGCACCCGCCGCTCTCCAGGCTCTGCGCTGAAACCCTTCATCTACGGCCTCGCCTTCGATAATCTCATCCTGCATCCGCAAACCCTGATCGCCGACGCGCCAGGACCAATCGGCGGATACGCGCCACAGAACTTCGATACAAAATATCATGGAACCGTTACGGCCGCGCAAGCTCTCGCGCAATCCTTTAATATTCCGGCCGTGAAAGTGCTGCAGCGGGTCGGCCCGGTGCGATTCATCGACACGCTGCGCGCCGCCGGCACCGTCATCGATCTGCCGCCGGGCCGCCCCGGCCTAGCGGTCGCCCTGGGCGGCGTCGGTATCAATCTTTATGATCTCGCAACGCTCTACACCTCGCTCGCGGATGGCGGCCAGGCTGCGCCGCTCACCGCGCGCGCGGGGGAATCACCGGTCCGCACACCCTTCCTCGGCACGCTCGCCGCCTACTATCTGCCGCAGATCCTGCGCCGCTCGCCACCGCCGCCCGGCATGGCTTACGGCGAACTTACCGGTGCGCGCGAAGTTGCCTTCAAAACCGGCACATCGTTCGGTTTCCGCGACGCCTGGGCCGCCGGTTTCAGCACGCATTACACCGTTGCCGTCTGGCTCGGTCGCGTGGAAGGCTCGCCCCGCCCCGGCGCCTACGGCCGCAACACCGCCGCGCCCCTGATGTTTCACATCTTCTCGCTGCTGCCAGCGGAAGATCCAGCCATCGCGCAACCGCCGCCGGAAGCCATTCTGGCAACCCGCACGGATCAATTGCCGCCGGCCCTGCGTCGCCTCGCCGGCGATAATCCGTCAGAGCCAGGGCCGCATATCGCCTGGCCACCGCAGAACGCGGCCATCGATCTCGTCCAGGGCGACGGCGGCCGTTACGCCCCCATACATCTACGCGCCGACCGCGGTGCACCGCCGTTTCGCTGGTTCGTCAACGGCATGCCGCTACGCCAGACATCCAAGGGCGACGGCGCGGCTGATTGGCAACCTGACGGCCCAGGCTTCACGCATTTGCGCCTGGTCGATGCGCGGGATGAGGCCGTTAGCGCGACGTTTCGGTTGGTAACAACAAAAAATTAAGGCTTCTTTTTTGAAAAAAGAAGCAAAAAACTTTTATCTGTTCCGCTGCGCGTTGGGGTGCGTCCCGCAGTCCCAAGCCAAACGGAAAAAAGTCTTTTTGCTTCTTTTTCTTCAGAAAAAGAAGATTCTTCCTTCCTTCTACGCACTCAAAGCCGCCGGCTCGGTACGCCTACGCTTCACCAGCAATTTATTGAGTGCGTGCACATAAGCGCGCGCCGAGGCGACGATCGTATCGGTATCGGCGCCCTGGCCATCGACCATTTTGCCGCCTTCTTCCAGCCGCACCGTGGTCCGCGCCTGCGCGTCGGTGCCTTCGGTCACCGCGCCAACGGAGAACAGTACCAGCCGCGCCTCGTGGGCGAAGATGGCGCGTATGGCATTGAAAGTCGCATCTACCAGGCCATCGCCGGTTTCCGTGGCGGTTTTCGCCACACCGTCGATTTCCAGCGTGAGTTCCGCGCGGGCCGGGGTCCGCGAGCCGCCGTGCACGTCCAGCGCCACGAACCGGATATGCTCATGGTCGCGCACCACTTCGTCATCCACCAGCGCGACGATATCCTCGTCGTAAACGATCTTCTTGCGGTCGGCGAGGTCCTTGAAGCGGCGAAACGCATCGTTCAGTGCGTTGTCGCCGATTTCGCCGTAGCCCATGGCCCGCAGCTTGTCGCGGAAAGCGGCGCGGCCGGAATGTTTGCCCATGACCAGGTTGGTCTTGGTCCAGCCCACGCTCTCCGGCGTCATGATTTCGTAGGTTTGCGCGTTCTTCAGCATGCCGTCCTGATGGATGCCGGATTCATGCGCAAAGGCATTGCGGCCGACGATCGCCTTGTTGGGCTGCACGTCAAAGCCAGTGATCGTCGCAAGCAGTTTCGACGTGCGCAGGATTTTTTCCGTCGCTATGCCGTTGCTTACCGGCAGCGAATCATGCCGGGTGCGCAGCGCCATAACGATTTCCTCGAGCGCCGCGTTACCGGC
>DATJOH010000529.1:0-3789 GCA_035507235.1 Acetobacteraceae bacterium | reverse complement strand
CGAGGCGCCGATCGGATGGCCGAAGCATTTTAAACCCCCGTCGATCTGACACGGTATTTTACCACCCGCGTCGTAAACGCCGTCGAGAATGTCGGCGACCGCATGGCCATCGTCGGAGAGGAACAGATCCTCCATGGTGACTAATTCGGTGATCGAGAAGCAGTCGTGCACCTCCGTGAGACTCAACTGGTCGCGCGGATTTGTGATGCCGGCTTCCTTGTACGCGCGCGTAGCGGCATTGCGCGTGTTACGCACATACGAGCCGTCCCAGTCGTTCATCGTTGTCTCACGGCCGGAACTGATGGAGAGTTGCAGCGCCTTGATCGTGACGAGGTCAGTCTTGCCGAGGCCGCGCGCGATTTCCGGCGTCGTGACAATGGCGCATGCCGAGCCATCCGATACGCCACTGCAATCGAACAGCCCCAACGGATCGGAAATCATCGGCGCATTCATGATGGTTTCCATCGCCACAGCCTTGCGGAAATGCGCCTTCGGGCTGCTTACGCCATTCTGATGGCTTTTCCATGAGACGTGGCTGATGGCGCGCTTCAGATCCTCGCGCGTAGTGCCGTAGCGGGCACGATAGCCGTCGGCGAGCTGGGCAAACCCCGCGGGCGCTGAGGACATCGGCATCCACATGTCATTGAATGTGCCCTTGAATGGCGGCGGCAGGCCGCCATAGCCCGTGTCCTTGAGTTTCTCGGCACCGATGGCGAGCGCGATATCCGCCGCACCCGCGGCAACGGCATAGGCCGCGCCGCGCAAGGCTTCCGTGCCGGTGGCGCACATGTTTTCCACCCGGCTGAAAGGAATGCCATCGAGCCGCAGCGCGGCGGAAGCAGGAATGGCGGAATTGCCCACGTTGATGGAATCGAAACAGGTGCCGAGCCAGGCGGCATCGATTTGCGCGCGTTCAATGCCCGCGTCCGCCAGCGCTTCCTGAAACGCCTCGTTCATCAGGTCCGCTTCGCCGGCGTCCCAGCGTTCGCCAAAGCGCGAACAGCCCATGCCGATGATCGCAACCTTATCCTTGATACCTGTCGCCATCGGTTTTCTCCTCACGCCGTCGCCGGCGTGGCCTTCCAGAAATAGCGGGCGTAGCCACGCGGGCGGTCGCGTTCCTTTATGCGGAACACCATCTTCAGAGCTTGGCCGCGCGCCACACCTTCCGGCCCCACATCGACCATTTCCATGAGCACGCGGGCGCCGTTATCGAACTGCACGAAGCCGCAATAGAGTGGCGGCGACGGGTAGTACGATAGCCAATCCGCCGTGCTGGTAAGCACTTGGGCGGGCGCGTCGCTGAGCGATAGTGGCGTGAACTGCGCTTGCGGCGCCTGGCATTTCACGCAGGATTGCAATTGCGGGAATTGCACGGTGCCGCAAGCCCGGCATTTGCCGGCGACAAAGCCCTCCATCTGGTTCGACGAACGGTATTGCTCGGTAATCTGCGTCTTGCCGCTTTTCTCGGCGCGCATGCCCCATTCGAGATCGATGCCATCGTAGAAGGAAAGCATGCGCAAATAGGAATCGGTGGCAATGCCGGCCGCCAGCGCGCCGGAAACGCCGCGGCGCTTGGGCAGGGCGGCGATCGCATCAGTCACTTCAAAAATCAGCACATCCGCGCCTTGCCCAAACCCTACCAGCATGATGCGCTCGCCAGGCTTGGCGATCTCCAGCACATGCGCGAGCATGAGCGGCGCGTGCGCGGCGCCGGCATACCCGGCGCCATTATCAAGCGCCGGGGCCACGGTGCCGGAGAATTTGAGCATTTTCGCAATGGTTTCCGCCGTGCCGCGGAATACCGAGGGCATCGCGAAATGGGCGATTGCTTCGATTCCGATGCCGGCATCATGCAGCGCGGCTTTCACCGCGACAGGTACCAGCTTCGCATAACCCTCGTCACGGATCCAGCGTTCTTCCCAGAAATAATCGTATTTCTCGCCGGCGGCGCGGAAATGATCGACGAAATTATCCGTAATGCTGGCCGCGCCGATGAGGCGGGCAATGACATCCCCACTGCCCAGAGTGAAGGCGGCGGCACCTGCGCCATAGCTGAGTTCGAAGCTACTTGCCGCCTTCGCCACCGGCGCATCGGAGGCGATGAACAGAGCCGCCTCGCCAGCCTTGAGCCCATGCAGAAGCCCGGACGTGCCGGCGCGCTGCGTGGCACCAGTGTCGATGATGCGTAATGCGGCAGGCGCGCTGAGAGCACCAGCGACGATGGCGGCGGCGGGCAGGTCGGCATAGGGCGTGGTCGTGGAGGCAATGTGGATCGCCTTGAGCGTATCCGCCGTGGTGCCGGCAAGCGCATCGCGCCCGGCTTCCACGGCCATGGTGATGGCGTCCTCGTCCCAGCATGGAAATGCGCGACTACCCTTCGCCTGAGCTTTCAGGCCGGGCGCCATCCATTTGTGCGCCTCGGCGATCAGGGCGCGATCGATGCGCAGCCGGGGAATGTAGGCGCCGTATCCAGTAATGCCGAATTCGGTCATTTTACCGCAAACACCCTAATAGGATTTTGGAAGATCGAGCACGCGCTCGGCAATGTAGCTCAGCACCATCTGTTCGGTGATCGGCGCGATGCGCAGCAGGATGGATTCGCGAAACAGCCGTTCCACCTGATATTCCACCGAATACCCCATGCCGCCATGCGTCATGACCGCGCGCGTGCAGGCCTCGAAAGCCGCGCGGCCGCCGAGAAATTTGCCGGCATTCGCCTCGGCGCCGCAGGAAAGCCCGGTATCGTAAAGATGCGCGGCCCGCATGATCATCCAATAGGCGCTTTCCAGATAGGCCCAATTTTCCGCGAGCGGATGCTGCACGCCCTGATTCTGGCCAATCGGGCGGCCAAAGACATGGCGTTCGCGCGCGTAACTGGCCGCGCGCTCCAGCGCCCCGCGGCCAAGGCCCACAGCTTCGATGCCCACAAGAATCCGTTCCGGGTTCAGGCTGTGCAGGATGTAGTGAAATCCTCGCCCTTCCTCGCCAATCCGGTCGTCGTCGGGGATGAAGTAGTCATCGATGAAGGTGGCATTCGAATCCACCGCATTGCGGCCCATTTTGGCAATGCGCCGCACTTCGATCTTCGTCTTGTCCAGATCGGTGTAGAACAGCGTCATGCCATCGCTCGGCTTGCCACACTCTTCCTTCGGGGTGGTGCGCGTGAGCAGAATGATCTTGTTTGCCACCTGGCCCGACGACGTCCATATCTTGCGACCGGTGACGCGGTAGCCGCCATCCACCTTGCGCGCGAAGGTTTTGATGCTGGTGGTATCCAGCCCGGCATCGGGTTCCGTCACGCCGAAACAGGCACGGTCTTCGCCTTTGATCAGCGGCGTGAGCATGCGCCGTTTCTGCGCATCGGTGCCGAACACGACCACGGCATGCGGACCGAAAAGATTGAGATGGAGCGCGCTCGCCGCCGAATAACCGCCGGCGCTGCACGTGACTTCGTGCATCATGATGGCGGCTTCCGTAACGCCGAGATTGGCGCCGCCCAGCGCCTCCGGCATGGTAATGCCGAGCCAGCCGTGATCGGCCATGGCACGGTGGAATTCGAACGGGAAGCGCTTTTCCACCTCGCACGCGGACCAGTATGTGTCGTCGAACCCGTCGCAGACCTGCTTGACGCTGTCGCGAATGGCTTCCTGCTCCGGGGTAAGCCGAATCTGCAACGCTGCCTCCGATTATGCGGGCGTCCGCCTTGCGTCGCGGCACGGTCGGGCGCCGGAAGTAGTATGCACGCTTATCGTCTTATATCAAGCGATCCGCCAGCGAACTTGTGCC
>DATJOH010000528.1:0-8824 GCA_035507235.1 Acetobacteraceae bacterium | reverse complement strand
CCCTTCAATTTCGTGGCCGGCTCCACGTCCTGCATGTTGAAGGACGCGAAGACGTTTTCCACGTCGGTGCCCGGGGTGTCGGATTTCAGCTTGGTGCTGGCGGGAAGACCTTGAATCGCCAGCTTGTCGGCCGGTTTGTCGCGGGCGAAATCGAGCGGCGCGCTGCCCGGAATGTTCAGCACCACTTGCTTCACCTGGTCCGCATCGATATCGACGATGGACTGATCCACCCAGTCCAGCGTTTCCGCCGGCAGCGTAATGGCGGGCTCGGCGAGCCAGGATTGTTTTTCGCCCGGCAGGCGCGCGTAGGTGCCGGGGGTTGCGCCGACGCCGGTTGCTTCCTTCTGGCGGCCGAGGATGACTTCGCCGAGTGTCGCCGCCTTCGTATCGAACAGCGACACCAGATGGCTTTGCAAATCCTTGCCGGGATTGCCGACGTCGAGGCGGGCATAGAGCTTCGGGCTGGCGGTTTTCGGCGCGACGCCGTGCAGGGCGATGAGCCCGTCCAGCACTGGACGGATCGTTGCCACCGGCACGGGATAGAATCCCTTGTCGCGCAGCAGCCAGCCTTCGGCGGGTTTTTTCGCGGTCGGCGTGCGGGTGAGGGTGATTTTGCCGTCCGCGCCGGTGATGGTGATGGTGGCGAGGTCGCCGGCGTGGCCGTGCAGGCCGGGCAGAAGCGGCACGTTCTGCTTTCCAGACGGCGCCGTGCCGCCGCCGGGCGCCGGCAGCAGAACGGCAATGATGGCTGCCGGAATGGCCAGGCCGGCCAGGATTTTGACGGTCATTTCGCGCATTTGGCCGTTTCCCTCAATGCACGGTGCGGCGGACGCTGCGGCGGCGCACGCGGAACACGCCGATCACGATGGCAATAAGCGCCACCAGAAGCGGCATCAGGATCACGTCGAAGAACACCATGCGGTTCTTCACGCGGTCGATATTTTCGCGCAGCGCCAACTGCACCTGCCGCAATTCGGTGCGCGTCTTGATGATTTCGTTACGGAATTGATCGACCGTCTTCTGCTGGTCCGCGGTCAGCGTGATGTCGCCGTTCGCATCTTCCTGCGGCTTGATATCGGCGAGCTTCTGCTGGGTTTCCTGCAGATGGCCCTGCAGTTCCTTCTCATGCGCCTCGTAGTGCGCGCTCGCCGTCTTGCGCATGGTATCGACCAGCGTGAAGGGGCGGGCGGAGGAACCGCGGGAGCGCAGATTGATCAGTTCCGCGCTGCCGGCGAGGCTATCGACCGCGTTCTGCACGAAATCGCCGTTGTTGGAAATCGGCGTGCCAACCTTGCGGCCCATGAAATCCTGGAAATCGATCCAGAACCGATCGTCGAGCAGGTCGGTATCGGCAACCACCACGATATCGACCGGTTGTTCCGCCTTTTTGATTTGCGGGGCGGTCGGCGGTTTCGCGGTCTTGTCCGTGCTCTTGGGCGGGCCGGCGGGGAACGCCGTATCGGCCGGGCCCGTGATGCGCGCGGCGATGGTATAGCGATGGTTCGCCGATTGGAAATCGCGTTGCAGGCCCAGAATGTCCGGCACGGGCATGCCGGCAACGCGGTTCGTATTCATCAGCTCCGAATCGGCTGACGATTGCAGCAGCGGTTCGAAGGTAGTCGTTGCACCCTTCACCGGCGCGATGGCGCCGGCGGTGCCGACATTGATTTGGGTGAGACGGCCGGTGATGGGGTCGTTCGCATTGATGTCGTCGCCGCGCAGGCTGAGCCAGGCGAGATAATCGGCGGCCAGCGGATGATCCTGGTCGCCGGCGTTCACCTGCGTCGCGGCATTGCGGTCGGCGACAAATTTATTCGGCGTGAGATTGACGCCCCAGGCATGCAGCATCCGCTCAAAGTGGGCGGATTCGCCAGTGCCGGGCGGCGACATGGGCGAACGATGTTGCGCCGCGAATTCCGAATAGGGATCGGCGAACACCAGAACATGGCCGCCGCGCATGACGAACTGATCGATGGCGTATTGCGTGGTATCCGACAGTTTGTCCGGCTGCACGATCACCAGTACATCGATGTCGTCTGGAATGCTATCGGCGGAGGTTGCGATGTCCTTGATGTCGTAATCCTGGTGCAACTCTTCGATAATCGCCTGCGGCTGCGAGGGCTGGCCGCGCATTTGCGCCATCGGATCGCCCTCGAGTTCCAGCGAGCTCATCAGGCCGATGGCTTTTTTCCGCGGGAAGGCGAGCGTCTGCACCAGGCGGGTCAGGTCGTATTCGAGAAATTTCTCGCGGTCGCGCTGGAAGAAGGGAATGTTCTGGGTGTCGTCGGTGGAGTTGCTGCCGGCAATGCCGAAATAAACGCTCTCCCCACCTTGCTCGAGCGGCACCGCTTGCAGGCCGGCGGCGGTGGCCTGATCCTCGATATCGGAAAAGGGTTTCGGATCGAGGATTTCCAGATGGATCTTGCCGTTCGCGAGGCTCGCATAGCGTTGCAACAGGGCGCGCACCCGGCTGGCGTAGACGCCGTAGCTTGGCACCGTCTCGCCGAGGCGCGGCGAGTAGTAGAATTTGAGGGTGATCGGCTCATCGATATGCGAGAGAACGGCGCGCGTGCCGGGGGAGACGGTGTAGAGTCCCTGATCGGTGAGATCGATGCTGGCGCCGCTGAACAGGCGGTTCACGATGGAGTTCACCGAGACGAACAGCAGACCGGCAAAAAACAGGCCGGCGACAGTCCAGAGAATGGGAGAGCGGCGCATTTGAGGACCCTTAATCCGCCTTCTTGAGTTCGACAAATTCGACGTTCGCGAACAGGAACGTCACGATCAGGCCAGCGAAGAAAACGAGGTCCGTGAGCTCCACCTGGCCGCGGGTGACAGAGGCGAAATGGTCCAGCACGCTCAGCGACGAAATGACGGCGGTGATCGAAATCGGCAGCCAGGCGCGCAGCGGGCCCTGCACGATCGGCGTGCCGGTGGCGATGAAAACGAAGCAGAGCGCCGCGGTGATGACGAAGGCGATGACCTGGTTTTTTGTCAGCGCCGAGACCGCGCCGCCGATGGCGAGGAAAGCGCCGGCCATCAGGAAGGAGCCTACGTAGCTCGCCAGGATGACACCGTTATCCGGGCTGCCGAGATAATTCACCGTAATCCAGAACGGAAAGGTGAGCGCCAGCGCAATGCCGGTGAATGCCCAGGCAGCGAGGAATTTGCCGAACACCGCTTGCGGCACGGTAATCGGCAGGGTCAGCAGCAATTCGACCGAGCCGCTTTTGCGCTCCTCTGCCCAGAGCCGCATGGAAAGCGCGGGGATCAGGAAGAGATAGAGCCATGGGTGGAAATCGAAGAAAGGCTGCAGATCGGCCTGGCCGCGCTCGAAGAAATTGCCGACGTAGAACGTCATCGCGCCTGCCAGCAGCAGGAAGATGACGATGAAGACGTAAGCGACGGGCGTGGTGAAATACGCCGCCAGCTCGCGCCGGAATATGGTCCACGTGGCTTGCAATTATCCTCTCCCGATTTCAGTCGTCAGGTGTCAGTCGTCAGGAATCAGAACTCAACGACCGCGACCCTTCTTCTGGCGACTGATTGCTGACACCTGACGACTGACCTAAGCTGCCAGCGTGATGTCACGAAACACCCCGTCCAGCCGTCCCCGTTCCACCCGCAATTCGACCACCCTGATGCCACGCGCCATCAGCAATTCGCGCACCGTCATGGCGATGTCCGCGCCGTCGCGCGGCATGACGTAAATTCCCGAATCGTCGGCGCGGTCGCCGTCCTGCACCTGCCGCACCGTCGGCAAGGCCGCCAGTTCCGTGCGCACCGGCTGCGGTATCGTGACGTCCGCGCGCACATAGACGGCGTGATGATAGGGCGAACGCTGCTCCAGCGCCGCCGGCGTGCCGTCCACCAGCACGCGGCCGTTCGCGATCACCATGGCGCGGGTGCACACCGCGTCCACTTCCTCCAGAATATGGGTGGAAATGATAATGGCCTTGGTTGCCGCCATGCCGGCAATCAGTTGCCGCACGTGATGTTTCTGGTTCGGATCGAGCCCGTCGGTCGGCTCATCCAGGATCAGCACCGCCGGATCGTGCAGCAGCGCCTGCGCCAGGCCTACGCGACGCTTGAACCCTTTGGAGAGCGTTTCGATCGGCTGGTTCAGCACCGCACCGAGATCGACGCGCTCGATCGCGCGGTCCACCGCGGTACGCGCCGCGGCACCTTTGAAGCCGCGAATGCGGGCAATGAAATCCAGGAACGAACCCGCCGTCATGTCCGGATAGGCAGGCGCACCCTCCGGCAAATAGCCGATGCTGCGGCGGGCGGCCAAACCGTCGGTCACCACATCGTGGCCGCAGATCGAAGCGGTGCCGCCGGACGGCGTCAGAAACCCGGCCAGCATTTTCATGGTGGTGGATTTGCCGGCGCCGTTCGGGCCGAGAAACCCCAGCACCTCGCCACGATCGACCGTGAAGGAAATGCCGCGCACTGCCTCTATCGGGCCGAAATGCTTTGAAAGATTATCGATTTCAATGAGATGCATGCGCAACCCAGTTTTCCTCCGACGCCGCGGGCGGTTAGCAGACAGCGTCGGTGTTGAAAAGGCCAGGCGGAGCCACCTCGCCTGGCCTTAGAGATTTTGCCGCTTTTACGCAGCCTGGCTATCGCGGCGTGTACATTACCGCGGGGCGAAGCAGACCGTTTGCCGACTCGCGGCGCGGCACCGGCGCGCTCGCCGTGGATGCGGTGGCGGCACAATCGCCGGTCTCCTGGGACGTCAGGGTCGGACGCATGCCAGCGCCCGCGGAAACCGAGCGGAACGTCTGGCTGCACGACTTGCCATTGTCATAGGTGAAGACGGTCGTGGTGCTGCTGGTGCCGGCGGGCAGATCGGAAACCCGCGTCAGCATGGCCGGGCTCAGCATTCCGGGGCCGGGCATCGGTTGCGCGGCTAACTCGGCCGCCTGCCGGAGCATCTGGGAGGCCTCGCGGTCCATTTCGGCGGACATCCGCGCCATCATGGCAAACGGGTCCTGCATCACAAAAGCGGCGGGCGCCGGCACGGCTTCGGGCGCGATGACGAGGCGTGGCGCCACGTTGCCGTAATAGGTGATTTCGGCGATCCCACCGCCCGGCAGGGCGATTGTCTCGACATGGCGCGCGGCCGCGCGCGCCGCTAAGGGCGCCACGACGGCCAGGGCCAGAAGGGGAAGTGCAACGCGGTAGGCAGACATCGACAACTCCGCTACAGTTGCTGGGTAACGCGCTGATATCACGGTGAAGTTTATTCTCGATGGCGGTGATCTGAAAAGCCGGACATGTAGCGGGCCGCGAGGCCCGATTCTTGCTGCGGTCCGGCTGCCAGGGGAAGGAACAGGCGCCCGATGACGTTGCACGTGGCTCTCACCCACCGGACGAGCTACCGGTACGAAAAGCTGGTCGCGCTCGGGCCGCAAACCATAAGGCTGCGCCCGGCGCCGCATACGCGCACGCCCATTATCTCCTACGCGCTCACCGTGCTGCCGAAGCCGCATTTCCTGAACTGGCAGCAGGATCCGCAGGGCAATTTCCTGGCCCGCGTGGTGTTCCCCGAGCGGGTCCGCGAATTTTCCGTGACAGTGGACCTGGTGGCCGACATGGCCACCATCAATCCGTTCGATTTTTTCCTTGAGCCCGCCGCGGAGCATGTGCCGTTCGGCTACGAGCCCTGGCTCCGCGAGGAATTGGCGCCCTACCTCGTCGTGGAGCCGGCGGGGCCGCTGCTGGCCGAACTGGTGGCGGCGCACCAGCCGAGCGGCGAGGGCACGGCAGACTGGCTGGTCGCGCTCAATCGCGCGGTGCAGGCGCGAATTGCCTATATCGTACGCATGGAGCCGGGCGTGTTTACGCCCGAGGAGACGCTCACCCGCGGCGAAGGGTCATGTCGCGATTCCGGCTGGCTGCTGGTGCAGGCGCTGCGGCATCTGGGTTACGCGGCGCGCTTCGTCTCCGGCTACCTGATTCAGCTGGTGGCGGACCAGAAGCCGGTGGAAGGGCCGGAAGGGCCATCCGCCGACTTCACCGATCTGCATGCCTGGGCGGAAGTATATTTGCCGGGCGCCGGCTGGGTCGGGCTGGATCCGACCAGCGGGTTGCTGGCCGGCGAAGGGCATATTCCGCTGGCGGCGACGCCGGCGCCGCATTCCGCCGCGCCGGTGACCGGTATGATGGAAAAGGCCGACGTGGAATTCGGCTTCGAGATGCACGTCCGGCGGGTGCGCGAAACGCCGCGGGTGACGAAACCCTATACGGAGGCGCAATGGGCGGCACTGGTGGCGCAAGGTGCGCGCGTGGATGCGGCATTGGAACGCCAGCACGTGCGGCTGACGATGGGCGGCGAACCCACTTTCGTCGCCGCTAGCGACCGTGACGCGGCGGAATGGAATACCGACGCGATCGGCCCCACCAAACGGATATTCGCCGGCAAATTGCTGCGACGCCTGGCACCGATATGGGCGCCGGGGGCGGCCTTGCAGCAGACAATGGGCAAACATTACCCCGGCGAACAATTGCCGCGCTGGGCGCTGGCCGCGCATTGGCGGCGAGACGGCGAACCGATCTGGGCGCGGCCGGAACTTTTCGCGCAGGATGACGATGCGATCGGTGCCGATACGGCACTGGCGGCGCAATTCGCCGCCTTGCTGGCGGAGCGGTTGCAGGTGGCGCCGGATTATGTGCAGCCGGCGTATGAGGATATTCATTATTATCTCTGGCGCGAACAGCGGCTGCCGGCGAATGTCGTCGTGGAAGACGCCAAGCTTGCCGACCCGCTGGAACGCGAACGGCTGGCGCGCGTCTTCGGGCACGGGCTCGCCAACCCGGTGGGCTCCGTGCTGCCATTGCGGCGCATGTCCGACAATGGCGGGCGGCGCTGGCAATCCGGGCGCTGGTTTGTGCGCGGCGAGCATCTTTTCCTCAGCCCCGGCGATGCGCCGATGGGGTTGCGCCTGCCGCTGACGGCGCTGCCCTGGGCGGACGCCAGCTCGATCGAAATGGAACAGGAACGGGATCCCATGGCGCCGCGCACCGCGCTGCCGCTATGGGCGTCGCTGCGCGCCATGCGGCCGGGGCGGATCATCCAGCCGCTGGCGGAACAATCGGCGCCGGAAGTGGGGCGCGAGGACCCGGACATGGTGCGCACCGCGTTGTGCGTCGAGCCGCGCGACGGCAAGCTGCACGTGTTTCTGCCGCCCCTACCCTGGGTGGAGGACTGGCTGGCGCTGGCCGCGGCGGTGGAGGCAACCGCCGGCGAACTCGGTACGCCGGTGGTGCTGGAAGGCTATCCGCCGCCGCGCGATCCGCGGCTCAATCATTTCAATATCACACCGGATCCCGGCGTTATCGAAGTCAATATTCACCCGGCCCACACCTGGGACGAAATGGTTTCACGCACCACCGACATGTACGAGGCGGCGCGGCAAACCGGGCTCGCCACCGAAAAATTCATGCTGGACGGGCGGCATGTCGGCACCGGCGGCGGCAATCACGTGGTGATGGGCGCCGCCGAACCGGCGGACAGCCCGTTCCTGCGCCGGCCGGATTTGCTGAAAAGCCTGCTTGGATTCTGGCATAATCACCCGAGCCTCTCCTTCCTGTTCAGCGGCCTGTTCATCGGGCCGATGAGCCAGCATCCGCGCATCGACGAGGCGCGCGACGATTCGCTCGCGGAACTGGAAATCGCCTTCAGCCAGATCGCGCCGGACCGCGCCACGCCGCCCTGGCTCGTGGACCGGATGTTGCGCAACATCCTGGCGGACATGACGGGCAATACCCACCGCACGGAATTCTGCATCGACAAGCTCTACGCACCGGAATCCGCAACCGGCCGGCTGGGGCTGATCGAATTCCGCGCTTTGGAGATGCCACCCGATCCGCACATGGCGCTGGCGCCGATGCTGCTGATGCGCTCCGCCATCGCCGCTTTCTGGGAACATCCCTATGAACGCAGGCTGATACGCTGGGGCAGCAGGCTGCATGACGATTTCATGCTGCCCTATTTCGTCGGTGAGGATTTCGCCGATGCGCTGGAGGAACTCTGCGGCCTAGGCTATAAGCTCGATCCGGAATGGTTCACGCCGCACGCGGAATTCCGCTTCCCGAAACTCGGCGAAATCACCACGCGCGGCATGACACTCAGCCTGCGCACGGCGCTCGAGCCGTGGCACGTGCTTGGCGAGGAGCCGGCGGGTGGCGGCACGGTGCGCTATGTGGATAGCTCGGTAGAACGCATCGAGGCCCGCATTTCCGGATACTCGCCAGAACGTTACGTGCTAGCCTGCAACGGCGAGGCGGTAACCCTCACGAAAACCGCGACGGAGGGCGAATATGTCGGTGGCGTGCGGTTCAAGGCGTGGAATCCGCCAAGCTCGCTCCACCCGACGATCGCGCCGCACGCGCCGCTGATTTTCGATATTTACGACAGCTGGAACGGCCGCAGCCTGGGCGGCATGACGCATCACGTGTCGCATCCCGGTGGCCGCAATTACGAACGTTTCCCGGTCAATGCGAACGAAGCGGAGGCGCGCCGCCGCGCGCGCTTCTGGCCGTTCGGGCATACGCCGGGCCCTATGCCGCCACCGCGCCCGCATGCCGCGGCGGAAAGCCCGCGCACCCTGGATTTGCGGCGTGGCGGAGTATGAAGAAGAAGGCCAGGGGGCTCTGCCCCCTGGACCCCCGCTGGGGACTAGTCCCCAGACCCCATGTATTAGTTGGAGGATAAGGAGGGGGCCGTCCGTCGCTCTCTCACGGCCGCGCAGGCCCCCTCCTTATCCTCCAACTAAACAGACAGGTTCTAAGGACTTGTCCTTAGCGGGGGGTCCAG
>DATJOH010000527.1:0-3686 GCA_035507235.1 Acetobacteraceae bacterium | reverse complement strand
TGAGATCATCCGGTGCCACGTCCACGGGTGAGAATTTCTGCCTAGCGCCCGCGCGCAAGGCAGCGTGGAACGTAGTGGCGCCCGGAATGTGCCACGCGGGAACCATGCGCTTCAGCGTGCGAATGGCGAAATTTGTCACAGCCCTACGCGGGAACGACAGCAAGTCGCCAACCTGGGTGACAACAACGCTGCGCACGTCTGTTCCTTGTAGCGCCTCCTGCAGCACGAAGGCGCGATTTTCGAACACCACGATCGCCTCGGCGCCCGAATCCCTCAATTGGTGGTTAAGCTCGCGGGGCGTGTAGAGCGGGTTGCAGTTCACCACAGTGCAACCGGCGCGCAATATGCCAAACATGGCGACAGGATATTGCAAGAGATTTGGCAACATCAGCGCGATCCGCGTGCCGTGACGCACCTGGAGTGTGTTCTGCAGGTAGGAGGCAAACCGGCCCGAAAGCCGGTCCAGATCGGTATAGGTCAACGTGGTGCCCATGCTGATATACGCAGGGCGATGGGCGAAGTTGGCCACGCTACGCTCGAACATGTGACTGATCGAGCGGAAGGCGTCGATATCCGCCTCGGCGGATACACCGGCCGGATAGGAGTCGAGCCATATTTTCTTCATTTTTTGCCTCCCATTTTGAGTTCGGCACAATCTTGTTACAAATGCACGCCATGCAGCAATTCGCGAATGGCGAGCTGATCTTGCGACGGCGTCTCCGCGGTTGCCGCATCGCCGCGGGCCGCGGCGGATTCCGGAAACATGCGGTAGGCGGTGTTCATGATGATATGTCCCAGCCGGGGCGCCACCGTATCCACGGCCTTGCCGAACAGTCCAAGCTTTGTTGCAATACGGTCGGGCCGATGGATGATGGCGCTGACGATTCGTTCCGCTGCCTCCTCCGGGCTTAAGGTTGGCGCGTCATCGTAAAGCCGCGTTGGCGCGATCATCGCGGTGCGCACCAACGGCATGTTGATGGTGGTGAAATGGATGCCGCGATCCAGAAACTCGGAGGCCGCACAACGCGTCCATGCCTCAAGCGCGGCCTTGGCGGCAACGTAGCCTGAAAAGCGCGGCGCATTGGTGAGCACGCCAATGGACGAAATATTGATGATATGCCCGTGGCCGCGCTGCACCATGCCGGGCAGCAGGCCGAGGCAAAGCCGCACGGGCGCAAAATAATTCACCGCCATCAGCCGTTCGAAATCGTGGAACCGATCATAGGAGTGCTCAATGCCGCGGCGGATCGAATGGCCGGCATTGTTGATCAGCAGATCGACGCCGCCATGCTCCGCGATGATGCGCTTCATCAGCGCGTCGCACTGCGCCGGATCGGTGATATCGGCTTGGTAGGTAAGCAGGAGATCGCCTTCCGCGGCCAGGGCCCTGGTCTCCTCGAGCTTTGCGGGATCGCGTGCCACGACTAGCGTGGTGGCGCCGGCGCGCGCGATCCGCAGCGCCGCGGCGCGCCCGATTCCGGCCGAGCCGCCAGTGACCAGCACGACGCGTCCCGCGACCCGGCCGGCCAGCGATTTGTCGACGAAGAGATCGGGATCGAGGTGGCGTTCCCAATAATCCCACAGGCGCCAGGCGTAATCTTCGAGTGGCGGCACGGTGATGCCGGCGGGCACGAGCAGATTTTGCGCGTCCCGGCAATCGAAACGCGTCGGGTAATTGACGAATTGCAGTACGTCAGGCGGCAAATGCAGTTCCTGCATCACGAGATCGCGGATGCGGCGCGCTGGTGTCAGCCGCATCATGCCGCGGGTGAGGCTGCGCGGTATCAGGTTCAGCAACGCCGCATTCACCCTGAGGGCCATTTGCGGCGCGTGGCCGGCCTGCGCAAAAATGTTCAGCACGTCGCCGACGCGGCGCGGCGCGGGATCCGTCAGATGAAAACATTTGCCGTCCTGGCCCGGCACGTGCGCCAGATGGTCCAGCGCGGTCGCGACGAAATCCACCGGCACAAGGTTGATACGGCCGCCCTCCAGCCCGATGGACGGCACCCAGGGTGGCAGGATCCGGCGCATCTGCTGAATGAGCTTGAAGAAATAGTATGGTCCGTCGATTTTCTCCATCTCACCGGTGCGGCTGTCGCCAACCACGATACCAGGGCGATAGATGCGCCAGGGAATAGTGCATTCCTGCCGCACCAACCTTTCGCTCAGATGTTTGCTGGCGAAATAGGGATGCGAGAGCTCTTCCGCTTCCGCGAACATGTCTTCGCGGAACACGCCTTTGTACAATCCGGCGGCGGCGATCGAGCTGATGTGGTGGAAGCAACCGGCGCCGCTGGCGACCGCGAAGCGCACCACTTCGCGTGTGCCCTCCACATTTACGCGCATGACGGCTTCGGGGTCCGCGGCTAGGTCGTAGAGGGCGGCCAGGTGAAAAACATGGTTGATGCGGCCTTGCAGGCTTGCTGCGGTGGCGGGCGCGATGCCGAGGCCTGGGCGCATCATGTCGCCGGCGACCGGGATGCAGCGGGCCGCGTCGTCGCCCCAGAAGGCGGCAAGCGCCGCCAGGCGCTCCGGCGTTTCCTCGACCTGCAGGTAATAGATGGTGGCGCCGGTGCGGGCCAGCAGGCGGCGCACAAGCCGTTTGCCGATGAATCCGCTGGCGCCCGTGACAAAGTAGATCATGACGTGTCCGCCCATTCTGGCGATGCCGCCGGCGGCATGGTTTTTTGTGCCGCAGTTTCATCATAGGCGGTGATTTGTTGGCGGGGATTGATATGCATCATCGAATCGGGCGTGCGCCGGTCTGATGATGCGACCCGGAAGCAAGACCGGGAGACAAGCATGACAAAGAAGTTGGAAGAATTGGCTGCCGCCAAGGACGTGCCGTTCGGCAAGGCCGTGATGGATTCCGCCACGCAAATCTGGTTGGCCGGGCTCGGCGCCTTCAGCAAGGCGCAGGAAGAGGGCACCAAGATTTTCGAGTCGCTGGTGAAGGAAGGCGAGCAGTTCCAGAAACACGCCCGTGGTGTGGCGGAGGGCACGGTGACAGATATGCGCGAACGTGCCGCCGATACCTGGGACAAGCTCGAGGATGTGTTCGAGGACCGCGTATCCCGGACCCTGAGCCGGCTGAGCGTGCCGACCCGCAAGGATGTCGAGGCGTTGCGCGACAAGGTTGAGGAGCTGACTGCGGCGGTAGAAAAGCTGTCGCATAAGCGTCACCAGGACGAACCGGCGACGACGCCTACGCATCGGAAGCCGCAGCATGCCCATGCGGGCGACTAAAAAAAGAAAGGTCTTCTTTTTCTGAAGAAAAAGAAGCAAAAAGACTTTTTCTTTTTGGTGCCGAGGCTGTGACGACCGTGCGCCCCCAAACCAAAAAGACAAAAGTTTTTTGCTTCTTTTTTAAAAAAAGAAGGGTCTTCCTTTATCATGACAACAACACGTCGCGGCATTGCCCTGGCGGGCGGTGGTCCGCTGGGCGCAATCTATGAAATTGGCGCCCTGGTGGCGATTGACGAGGCGCTGGAAGGCTGGGCGCTCGCGGAGAGCGACGTCTTTGTTGGCGTCAGTTCCGGCGGTTTTTTCGCCTCCGGCCTCGCGAATGGGTTCACGCCGCGTATGATGTTCGAGTCCTTCATCGAAAACACCACTGACGACCCGTTCAACCCGGCGGTGCTGTTGCGGCCTGCCTTCATGGAATTCGCGCATCGCATCGCCGGCCT
>DATJOH010000526.1:0-2438 GCA_035507235.1 Acetobacteraceae bacterium | reverse complement strand
GCATCGAAGCCAGGTGACACTCGCCGAAATCTCGGGCTCATCTCCGCAATTCTTCCGTGCCCCGTTTGGCCTGCGCAGTCCCTTGCTGGACCCCGTGATGGCGGCAGAGCACTTGGCCTATGTGTCCTGGACGCGGCGCGGTTATGATGGCGTGAGCGGAAGCCCGAAAAACATATTGCGCCGCCTCACCCACCGCCTCGCAGCCGGCGACATCCTGTTGCTGCACGATACCGGCATGTCGCGCACCACATGCGGGACGCCGGTCGTGCTCGACGTACTCCCGCGCTTATTGGAAATGCTCGACGCTGCCGGCCTGCGGGCGGTGTCATTGCCGCTTGCCCTGGCCGAGACGCCCATGCCACCTCCGCCGTCGTGACCAGATTGCTCCCGCCGCATCCTGTCCTGCGCAAGCACTATTCGGCGCAGGAGGACCGTCCGGCCTACGTGCAGTTATTGTTCGATGCGACCGCTGCCCAGTACGATTGGGCGAATTCGGTATTTTTCTTTGGCACCGGGGGATGGTACCGCCGCCATGCGTTGGTCGCGGCCGGTCTGCAACCAGGCATGCGCTTGCTCGATGTTGCGGTCGGGACGGGCCGAGTGGCCGAGGCAGCGCAGGGCATTTTGGGCACTTCTGCCGGCATCATCGGGCTCGACATCAGCAGCGGCATGCTCCGGGAAGCGCGTCTACGCCTGAATATTTCACTGATCCAGGGTTCGGCGGAGGCGTTGCCGCTGGCGGATGCCTGCACCGACTTTATCGTCATGGGGTATGCCTTGCGCCACCTCAGCGATCTCGGCATCGCGTTTCGGGAGTTTCACCGCGTGTTGCGTCCCGGCGGCCGTCTGTTAATGCTCGAGATCGGCCGACCGAAAAGCGCCCTATACTTCGCCTGTGTCAAATTCTATTTTAAACGCTTGCTACCGGCATTGTGCCGCTTGACATCACCTCATACGCGAATGGCGACACTCATGGATTATTATTGGGATACAATCGAGTACTGTGTCCCGCCGGCCGCCATCATCGCCCAATTGGCGGAATGCGGCTTCGCCGAACCAACCTGCACGACCGAGCTGGGATTGTTCCAGGCCTATTGCGCTGTTCGGCAGGCTCAGCCTTGCCCCGGCATGAAGTGATAGGTGTTGCTGTCGCCTTTGTTCTGCGTGGACGGTGGCGGACCGGGCTCAGCCTGGCGCCAGGTTACGTCGTTATGTGCGCCGGTGATCACAAAGCTGCCTCCGGCGGCCATATCGACCATGATGTCGTTATGCGAACCGGACAGTGTCACCAACCGGCAGGCGCCGGTCAGTGTCATGTCCGTGTGGTCCCCCTCCAAGACGATCGGATGATCAGCGCAAACGACTTTTTGCGTGACATACGACGCGGTGTAATGCAGGACACCCTGAGCGTCAGTCGTGGGCGGCTGCGCCGGTTGCGAGGCGCACCCGCTCCCTGCAAGGCAGACCACGGCTACCAGGATGAGACGTGACCGCATCTTTCCCCCTCCGGATGGTCGAATTATGGTGCATAACTGTAGCGGACGCGGCAGACGTTGCATAGAGACATCGATTTTGCCAAGGCGCAGGTTGCTTTGTCTGGGTATTTGCGCCGGGCTGCTGCCGGCCGTGCAGGGCAGGGCGGAAGACACCACGTCCTGGGCCGCCGCCTTCATCCGCCGCGTTGGAAACCAGATCGCGGCAATCACCGCGGCGCCCGGCCCACCGGAGACGCGCCAGCTTCACCTCGCAGCGCTGATCAACGAGGTGGTGGACGTCCCTGGCGCGGCCCGCTTCTGCCTCGGCCGCTATTGGCAGCAAGCCACCGCACAGCAGCAGCAAGCCTACGTGACATTGTTCCACTCTGCCCTGATGCGGGCGATCCTCGGCCATATCAGCACAGAGCAACACAAGGATGCCGCCATCCAGGTCAACGTGGAACATTCGGCCCTGCGCGAGGACAGCATTATCGTGCCGACCGTCATCGAACGTGCCGGCACACCCCCGTTCAAGGTCATCTGGGTGGTCAATACCGATGCCGCCAACCCGCGGATCGTCGATGTCATTGCCGAAGGTACCAGCCTGCGTCTGACCATTCGCTCGGATTATGCCGCGTTCCTGCATCAACATAATGAAAGCGTGGACGCTCTGCTTGAGGCATTGCGCCAGCAGACCTGCGAGAATTGTGCTACGGCGGCCGCCGGCGCGCGATGAGCAAGACATTGGCGAATGGCGTTCCGCGCCAGCATGGCGCGACGGCGACGTGGTAGCCCGCGGCGCGAAAGACGCTGGCGATCCGCGTCACTGGCCAGGGATTGACCCACCTTCCGGAGTGCGGTGAGACACGCCGCCACAGCCGCTCCAGCCCGAGGGTCAAAACACTTCGTAACCCACACGCGGGGTCAAGCAATCGCAGGACCACGCGCTGACCTGCGCACCGC
>DATJOH010000525.1:0-6621 GCA_035507235.1 Acetobacteraceae bacterium | reverse complement strand
CCGCGCTCATGCCCTCGATGGTCGGACCGGCCAGTCCCGCCAGGGACCAGATGGCAGCGATGCCGATCACCCCCGCGCCGATGAACCGCACTTTCTGTGCCCAGAGAGTGGTCGCGTAGGTGGCGACATCGGCGCCGGGCGGCAGGGGATGCAGCGCCGTCAGGATCGGCACGGCAATGCCCCAGCTGATCACCGCCCCCAGCAGCATGGCGAGCCCGGCATAGAGGCCAATCAGGTAGCCTGCCCCCAGCAGCGCCAGCGAAAACCCGGTGGAAAGCCGGAAAATGGATGTCCCGCCTTGCAGCCAAACCGTCAGCCCGTCGCTGAACACGTGCAAGCCGGTCGCGCCGAAATTGAGCAACGCGGCAATCAGGCCGCCGGCTGCGATATCGACGGCGCCCGGTTCGCCAGGTGCCGGCTGTTCGCCGACGCCTACGCGCAGGATCTCAGCGGCGGCGACGCCTTCGGGATAGGGCAGGTCGGAGCCCACCACCATCGCCCGGCGCAGCGGTATGGTGAACAGCACGCCCATCACCCCGCCGGCCACGCACACCGCGGCACTCTGCCAGAACGGAAACCCGTGCCAGTACCCGACCATGAGCAGGCCCGGCAGCACGAAGATCACGCTGGAGAGCGTGCCGGCCGCCGAGGCCTGGGTCTTGACGATGTTGTTTTCCAGCAGACCGCTGCGGCCCAGCACGCGCAGCGCCGCCATGGAAATCACCGCCGCGGGAATGGCGCTCGCGAAGGTCAGGCCGACCTTCAGACCCAGATAGACATTGGCGGCCGTGAAAACGACCGTAATCAGCGCGCCCAGAATCAAACCCCGCAGCGTCAGCTCGCGCAGGTCTTTCTCATGGACGTGCAAAGCGTCCGGTGTGCTCGGCAAGGTGGTGCCTCACGCGTTCCTGTTTGCCGCACCTTCACCACGCCACGCGCGCTCTGGGAAGCTGTCTCGGCTGCATCGCCGCGCTAGAAAGCCGCATCGAATAAAAGAAACGCGTCGCAATTTCACGATTTTGCCGCTAAAGGGTGTCAACCTTGTGCTGATTCCCGTCGCCCCGGAAATCCGTGAGAACCACGCTCGACCTTATTCGCCAACGCCTGGACCGATCGACGCTGGTTGCCTACGGCGGCTGGGCGATGCTGAGCTTGCTGCTCATCATTGGCACTTTTACGAGTCTCGATCAGGCGGAGTTCACCGAGCGCGCGGCCGTGCTGGACCGCGCCGAGGCCGGCGCCACCGCCGTGGAACAAACCATGCTGCGCGTGTTCGATGCCGTGAACACGCTGCAGGATCTGGCGCAGGCAAGGCTGCGCCTGCCTGATCTGGCGAATCAGGGCGTGCGCGCCCAGGCTCAGACCAAGGCGGTCGAGCAGCAGATGCAGGCGCTCGCGCGCGACATCACCAGCAATCAGCGGTTCGGCATCCTGCAGATCAGCGTGCTCAGCCTGGATGGCACCATGGACTGGGCGCGCTCCACGCGCGGCGCCGCCGGCTGGGTGAGCGAACCGACCATCGACGATCAGGTGCGCGATCCGCACGCCGGCCTCATCATCAGCCCGCCGGAGCTCGATACCGCCACGGTACCGAAACGCTGGGTCGTGCACGCCAGCCGCGCCCTTACCGACACGCAAGGCCACGCGATCGCGGTCGCGGTCGTCTCGCTCGATCCGTTCGCGCTGTCGCGGCTGATCGACTTCCAGACGCCTGAGCCGAGCGAGGCGAGCGTCATCCAGCTGCGCGATAGCGGCCAGATCATCGCCCGTTCGGTGCACCCCGAGCTCGGTTTGATGCTGAAGGTGGCTGCGACCGACCCGGTGGTGCTGGCGGCCAACCGGTCGCTTGCCGAAGCAGGCGCCTGCGCGTCGCTGAAAATGCAGGCGGGCGGTCAGTTTCGCGATCTTGCCAACGGCGTGGACCGGCTTGTGGGTTATCGCGCCCCGTGCGGCGTGCCGATCGTTGTTAGCCGCTCCTTCGATACGTTGGAGGCGTTGCACGATTTTTATCGGCTTCGCGGCATTGTGTTGTTGGTCGTCGCGGCTTTGATCGGCGGCGCGTTCCTCGCGACGCGCCTGTTCCACGCCAACTTCCTGCTGCGCCAGCGGCTTGGTGAGCAGGCTCTGCGCGATCCGCTCACCGGCCTCAATAATCGCCGGTATTTCACCGACGTCATGGGCCGCAGGATGGTCCAGGCCGCCCGCGCGGGCGACACCGCTGTCGTGCTGCTCGTCGATCTGGACGGATTCAAACAGGTGAACGACACGCGCGGCCACGCGGTCGGCGACGCACTGCTCAAGGACGTCGCGCGGCGGCTGCGCGACTGCACCTCGGACGACGATACTGTCATCCGCCTGGGCGGCGACGAGTTTGCCGTCGTCCGCGTCGGCCGGCCACAACGCCGCGATGTCACCGCCCTCGCCCGCTTCATCGTCAACGAGCTGAGCGAAACCTATGAGGTGGACCGCTACCATCTGCGCGTTTCGGCGAGCGTCGGCGTCGCCATGCCGCCGGATGGCGGCGAGGATCTGAACGATCTGCTGCGCAGCGCCGACATCGCCATGTATTTCGCCAAGTCGGAGGGCGGTGCTGCCTATCAGCTGTTCGATCCGGCGATGGAGAACTCGGTGCGCACGCGCCGGGCGCTTGAAATCGATCTGCGGGAGGCGCTCGGCCGGCACGAGCTCGAGGTCTTCTTCCAGCCCCTGGTCCAGCTCGACCCCTACCGCGTCTCCGGGTTCGAAGCGCTGCTGCGCTGGCACCACCCCACACTTGGCATGGTCATGCCCAGCCGCTTCATCCCGGTAGCCGAGGAGACCGGACTGATCGCGCCGATCGGCGAATGGGTGCTTCGCGAGGCCTGCCTCGAAGCGGCACGCTGGCCGGCCGGTACGCGCGTTGCCGTCAATCTTTCGCCCCTGCAGTTCGAGCGCTCGGACATCGTCGACATCGTCGCCGCGGCGCTGCGCGAGTCACACCTGGAGCCCGAGCGGCTCGAGTTGGAAATCACCGAAGGCGTGGTGATGCGCGACAGCGGCGACGTGCTCGCTACCATGCGCAAGCTGCGCAATCTCGGCGTCCGCCTGGCGCTGGATGATTTTGGCACCGGCTACTCGTCGCTGAGCTACCTGCGCAGCTTCCCGTTCGACAAGGTGAAGATTGACGGCAGCTTCCTTGCCGACCTCGCCGGCGACGGTGGCACCATCATCCGCGCCGTGCTCGGCCTGTGCCGCCACCTCGATCTCGACATGCTCGTGGAAGGCGTGGAAACGCAGGACCAGCTCGACTGGCTGCGACGCGAGGGGTGCATCGAAGTGCAGGGCCACCTGTTCAGTCCGCCGCGGCCGGCCAATTGTGTCACGGACATCATTGCCGACGTTATCGACCGCGTCCCCGAGGCCGAAACGCTTGGCGCGAACGGCGCCGCGGATTAGCTCTCGGCGGGACCTAGTACAGGTCCTCCTTCCCTCGGGTAATCGATTTGCGGTTCACCAAATCAACGCGCCAGGAATGCGCCTCTCCGCGCTTGAAATAGGGGATGATCAGCCGCTTGCCGAAATACCAATAATAAGCGCCGGCCCATAACCCGAGGCCGATCAACGCCACGATGAAGCCCCGGTGGTAGGTGAACCAGATCACGACATCGCGCATCATGCTCTCCCGCTCGACCGCGCAGCATAGCCGCGTTGCGGCCGCCCGGAAACCAGTTTAGCGTTTCCGATCGGCGAATACCCCTGGCGACCAGATCCAATTAGCACCGGGGATCGCGCAGGAGAGGACGCGTCATGACTCAAGGCACGGTGAAATGGTTCAACCCAACCAAGGGCTACGGGTTCATCGCCCCGGAAACCGGCGGCAAGGATGTCTTCGTCCATATCAGCGCCGTGCAGAAAGCCGGCCTTCGCAATCTCAATGAAGGCCAACGCGTCGGCTTCGAAATCGAGCAGCAGCAGAACGGCCGCGCCGCTGCGGTCAATCTTCAGCGCACGGAGTAGGCGGCATCCAAAATCGGCCGCCGGCCAGGTCGGCCTCATCGTCGGACCGGGCGATCCGAGGTTCTGACTTCCGAAGGCTGCCGACCGATTTGACCCGCCTCAATCTCGACGCCGTGCGCGCCGCTTACCAGCGGCATGCCGGCACCTACGACCAGGTATTTGGTGCCCTCACGGCACCGGGCCAGCGGCGCGCGGTCGCGGCGGTTAATGCCCTACCGGGTCGCGACGTGCTCGAAGTCGGCGTCGGCACCGGGCTCGCCCTGCCGCGCTACGCCCGCGACAAGCGCATTACCGGCATCGATCTCTCGGCGCACATGCTGGCGCGCGCCAGGGCGCGCGTGGCGTCCCGGCGCCTCACCAATGTCGCCGCCTTGCTCGAACTCGACGCCGAGGACACCGGCCTTCCGGCCGCGAGCTTCGACATTGCCGTCGCCATGTTCGTGGCCAGCGTCGTGCCGCACCCGGACCGGCTTCTCGGCGAACTACGGCGCCTGGTTCGGCCAGGCGGCCACATCCTGTTCGTCAATCACTTCTCCGCCGCCAACGGCTTGCGCCTCGCCATCGAGCGCGGCCTTGCGCCCCTGGCCCACAAGCTTGGCTGGCACCCGGACTTTCCTGTGGATGCGCTGCTCCCGACGGCTGACATCGCCCGCGCCACGTTCACCCCGGCGCCGCCCTTCGGCATTTTTACCCTGGTTCACCTGCCTCTGGATGGGCCACCCGCCCCCCGGTGACCGGCACCGGCACCCCCGTGGTACCGGGGAAACTCAGCGGCATGCCGCGCAGCGAGCGCACCGCCAGATAGGCGAAGCACTCCGCCTCCAGCATGTCGCCGCGCCAGCCCACCGCTTCCACCGGCATCACATCGCAGGGCGCAACTTCCCGCAGTGCCGCCATGATCGCCGGGTTATGCCGTCCGCCGCCGGTGACCAGCACGCGGCGCGGCATCGCCGGCCAGGGCCCAAGCAAGGCGCTCCGCGCTGTGAAAGCCACCAGCGTCGCCGCGCCATCGGCCACTGCCAGCCCTTCCACCGCCGCCGCTGCATGCGGAAAATCCAGCCTATCCAGCGATTTCGGCGGCTGCCGCCGAAAATAGGGATGTTCCATCAACCTCGCGAGCGTCGGCGCATGCGGCGTGCCGGCGGAGGCCAGCCTGCCGTCCCGGTCCATCGCTTCGCCCGTGTGGCGCGCGCAAAAATCATCCAGCAGCGCGTTCCCCGGCCCGGTATCCCAGGCCAGCAACGCCCCGTCCGCGCCGACAAACGTTACGTTCGCAACGCCGCCGATATTCAGCACCACCAGCGGCCGCACCATCCCTGCCGCCAGCGCCGCATGGTAAGCCGGCGCGAACGGCGCCCCCTGCCCGCCGGACGCGACATCCGCGCCGCGGAAATCGTGCACCACCGGGAGCCCGGTTTCGCGCGCCAGCAGCGCCGCGTCACCGATCTGCCAGGTCCGTCCGTCCCCTGGCCGATGCAGAATGGTCTGGCCGTGAAACCCCACCGCGTCCGCGTCCTCGCCAAGCGCCCGCACCGCCTCGGCATGCCGCAATGTCAGTTCCCGTTCGACGGCCAGCAGATCCGCGTCATCCGCATCGATCCGTGTCGCCCGATCCAGCAACGACCGCAAATCGCGGCGCAGCGTATCCGGATACGGGAAACTGGCGGCGCGGCCGGGAGCCAGGATTGTTTCACCGTCAGTTTCGAGCAGCGCTGCGTCGACACCATCCAGCGATGTGCCGCTCATCAGGCCAATGACACGCATTATGGTCACAGGAAGAGAGAATCTTCTTTTTTGAAAAAAAGAAGCAAAAAACTTTTGCTCATTGCGCTCCCGACCCGGATCGAATCAGATAAAAGTCTTTTTGCTTCTTTTTCTTCAGAAAAAGAAGAATCCTTTATCACGCTCAACGGCATGTCACATACGCCTGCGTCCCCCGGTTAAATACGACATCCGTCGGCTCGACAGCATCGATCGCGATATCCGGCAAATGCGCGAGCTCGCCGTAAAGCGGGGCAAAGTCAGTATTCACCGTCTCATCCAGCAGCGCCGGCAAGCTGTCGATCACGAAATAGACCTGCTGGTAATCATCGATCCGGTAAGGCGTCCGCAGCACTCGCCGCAAATTGAAACCCACCCGGTTCGGCGACGCATCCTCGAGCGCGAACACGCTTTCGCCAGCGGAAGAAACAATCCCGGCACCATAAATGCGCAGCCCCTCGGCGCCACGGACCAACCCGAATTCGACCGTGTACCAATAAAGGCGGGCCAGATTGGGCAACCGCCCGAATTGCAGTGCGCGTAACCCGCCGCGCCCGTACGCCTGCATGTAATCCGCGAACACCGGATCGGTCAGCATCGGCACATGGCCGAACACATCGTGGAACACGTCCGGCTCGGAAAGATAATCGAGTTCCTCCGGCTTCCTGATGAAATTTCCGGCCGGAAAGCGCCGGTTCGCCAGATGCTCGAAAAACACTTCATCGGGCACCAGCCCCGGCACCGCCACCACCTCCCACCCTGTCAGCCGCTTCAGTTTTTCGGAAAGGATAACGAAATCCGGTATGCCCCGCGAAATATCCAGCGCCGCGAGCCCCGCCAGAAATTCATTGCACGCCCGCCCCG
>DATJOH010000524.1:0-3054 GCA_035507235.1 Acetobacteraceae bacterium | reverse complement strand
GCTCAGGGCTTGCCCTTCTTGCAGGTCAGATTGAAGATGAGCTGCGAACCCGCCGGCGCGCCGCCGTTCGGCCAGACGAAATTCCAGGCCCATTCGTCGTAGGCCGGCGGCGTCAGGTCCAGCCGCGGACCGCTGCCGGTCAATGCAAAACCGTTTCCGATCGTCGCCGACGTCAGCGCGAAGAAGCCGCCACTTTGCGCGGTGAAGCCGGTTGGGCAGGCGATATGCTGGAAGAAGTCGGTCTCGCCCGTCGATACGTTGATGGTGACGGCGGTTTGCCAGCCGGCGGCACCCGGCTTGGCGAGGGCTGTGCCGCCCGCGCCGATGGCAAGCAGGCCAATTGCGGTTACGGTGAGAAGACGCCTGGGATAAATGCGCATGATACGCTCCTGTTTCGAAGTTGCGGGACAGGACGGAACCGTTCCGGTTGCCGTCGCCGCTGGTTTGTTGCGGCAAGGACAAGCTATCGGGCGGGCGGGCCGCCCGGTATGACGCAGGTCTGAAGGAACGCGGGAGTTTTCCTGACGGGCCGGGGCCGTGCTACAGAGGCCGTGCCGCGGGGCGCGCCGCCGCGGGCCCATTAGTCCGACTGGCATGTCCTCGCCGCATACCCAAGCCGATCAGGCAGCTTCCGTGACGTTCGGCCCCTTCACGCTGGACCCGGGCGCGTTCGCGCTGCGTCGAGACGGGGTCGCGGTGAAGCTGGAGCGGCGACCGATGGAATTGCTGCTGCTGCTGGCCGCGCAGGAGGGCCGCCTGGTGACGCGCGAGCAGATCGCCGACCGCCTGTGGGGCAGCGCCATCCATGTCGAGATCGACATGGGCATCCATACCGCCATCAGGAAGCTGCGCCGCGCGCTTGGCGATGTGCAAGCCTGCATCGAGACGGTGCCCGGCAAGGGGTATCGCTTTGTTGCCATGCCGGCGGCCGTCGCCGCGCCGCCGCCGGCAGGTGCGCGGGTTGTGATTGCGGTGCTGCCGTTCGATATTTTCAGCGCCAACCCGGCCGACGCCTATATCGCCGCCGGTCTGACCGACGAGACCATTGCCTCGCTCGGGCAGATCGATCCGGAACGGCTTGCCGTCATCGGCCGCACGTCGGCGGCCGCGGCGCGGTCCACGGCGCGCACGCTTGCCGACATCGGACGCGATCTTGGCGCGGGTTACCTCGTCGAGGGCTCGGTGCGGGTGGAGGGTGGGCGGCTGCGCGTGACCTGCACGCTGATCGAGGCGCCGGCGCAGCGCCAGGTCTGGGCGGCGAGCCTTGATGCCGAGCCGCTCAGCATGCTGGCGTTCCAGCGCGAACTGGCGGCGACCATTGCGGCGCAGATCCAGATGCGTCTTTCCGATAGCCGCGCCGGTGTGCTCGAACGGCGGCAGACGCGTGACCCCGCCGCCTATGATCTGTTTCTGCGCGGCCGGCACCTGGCCAACCAGCACAAGGCGGGCATCAACGAGCAGGCGGTGGCGTGTTTCGCGAAGGCGACCGTTGCCGATCCATCGTACGCGCTTGCCTGGGCGGGGATTGCGGAAACGCTGGCCGCCAGCCCGATCAACGCCGACGTGCCGCACGGTGCGGTGGCGGAGCGCGCGCGGGGCGCGGCGGCGCGGGCGCTGCAGGCCGGCGCCGATTTGGCGGAGGTGCAGACCGCCGCCGCGTTCGTGCAGTTCTGGCTGGACTGGGATTGGCAGCGGGCGGAGACATCGTTGCGCGCCGCGACGCTGGCCGATCCGAATTACGCCATTGGCCACCGCATGCTGGGCATCGTGCTCGCGCATCTCGGACTGTCCGTGGAGGCGCGCGAAACGATGGCGCGCGGCCGGGCGCTGGAACCGTTGCAGGCGCAAATGCACGCGCTTTCGGCGCAGGTGGCGTTTTACGCGCGCGATTTCGCGGCCGCGATCGGGCATGCGCGGCAAGCCCTGGTGGTGGAGCCGGGTTTCTGGATTGGGCATTGGCAGCTTGCGCAGGCCTGCGCCGAAGCTGGGCAGGCGGAGCAGGCGGTGGAGATTTTGGAGCGTTTGCGGCGCGGGCCTGGCGGCAACAGCAAGGTGCTGGGATTGCAAGGCCACGTGCTCGCAGTGCTGGGGCGGACGGAGGAGGCATGCGCGCGGCTGGCGCATTTGGCGGAGGCGGCGCGCAGCCGTTTCGTGCCGCCTTATGCCAGCGCGCTGATCCATGCCGGACTTGGCGACGCGGATGCCGCGTTGGCGGCGCTGGAGGCGGCGTTCGCGGTGCGCGACGTGCACCTGGCGTTTCTGCCGCAGGATCCGAAATGGGATGCGCTGCGCGCTGATCCGCGTTTTACTGATCTGGTGGCGCGGTGCGGATTTACGGGCGTGCCGCGGCCCAGGCCGCGATTGCGGGCGGTTGGCGGCTGATGAAAGGATTGGGTGGACCGCGCCGCCGTCGCTTGTTCGGCTTGACGGGCGGACGCGGGCCAAACTTGTGACGGGGGGTCTGGGGGGGACGGCACGTCTCCCCCAGCCTTTCTATCGCCTGGCAATTTTGACCACAACCTGGCCTAATTTCCAATAACTGACGCCTCCAAGCGAAAGCTTGGAAATAGAATGTCATATTTATCAGTTGGTTAAGTGGTAGACCGCGCGTTGGCACGGTAGGTGCAATCCACCATGGCAGGCCAGATCGGCCATCCCATTCGGCCAAGGAGACTTGCCATGACGACCATGACCTTCACCGCCCTGAACACCACTGGCCTACGGACGGTGGCTTCCCATAACGAACCCGCGTTTGCCGCGGTGCGCGCCGCGCTTCGGGTGACGCCGGCTCGGCGTCAGGTTCTCGCCCGTGCGTTCGAGGTCGTTTCGGGTGCCACGATGGCAGCCGTGCCGTTCGCGGCGATTGCGTGGATGTTCGTTGCGCTTTGAGGAATCAGCGTCGCGTGCGGCAGCGGCAAATTGCGTTCCGATTGTGGAGGGAGTCGCCGCTAGAACGAATACGCCAGCTTCACCCACAAAGTCCGAGCCGGCAGCAGATAGAATGACGACGTTCCGAATTCGCTGGCCGAGACGGGTGGCCGCTGATTGGTCAGA
>DATJOH010000523.1:0-3245 GCA_035507235.1 Acetobacteraceae bacterium | reverse complement strand
GACAACCCGGTTAAAATTGCCTGTCAACCGGCAGGGGGACGAGGGGCTATGGTGGCGAGGTTGGGCGGGCAAGCGGCGGCGACAAGGGCTGGGCGGCATCCCGCCAGCCGCCGAAGCGGTATTCGCCACAATTCGTGAGCTTGATGGTGCTGAAATCGATGAACCGGGCGCAGCTTTCCGCCATGCGCGCCTGGTGCGCGGCGAGCCGGGCCGGGGCGCCGACGGCATCGTAATAAACGGCGGGATCGTCGAGGGCGGCGTCGGGAAAGCGCTCTTCGACGATGGCGTCCCAGGCGGGCGCTTGCGGTGTGAGGCGCCTGACGATGATATTCTGGTTGTAGAAACGGGTTGCCTGGGTCTGCACCGCGACTTCAGTGTGCAGATCCAGCCAGGCATGCAGGAATTGCTCGCGGGTGCAGTGGGGTGGCGCGGCAAAGGCGCATATCTGCAGAAAGCCCGCCTCCCGCGCGCCGGTGGCAGGCGTTTCGTTCGGCAGGATTGTAGATTCTAGTACGGAATATCCTGCCAGTCTGGCCGCCGTGGCGCGCAGGCTCGTTTCGATGTCACCGCGGGCGGCCGCGGTGCAAAGCCACAGCGAGACGAAGCCCTCCGGGGCATCGATGCGCATGGCGGGATAGGGATCTTGTACTGGCAAGGGCACATCCGGCACGGCGATGCGGATCCGCTCGGCGCCGCGTGCGGCCAGGGGTGCGGCCAGGTTGAGGAGGCTGTCGCACCATGCGGCAGTGGCCATGGATGCCGGTCGCCACAGCGCATAGCAGAGTTTTTCCACGATATTGTCCTGAAATGACGCCGCGCGAGGGTAGAGCGCGGCATAATGCGCGTCAAAAAAACGTCTCGCCGGTGCATGCGCGGAATTGCGGCGCAAGAGTCGGAGTGCGGACCGGCGCTGGCCGCCCTACCTCATGGCCAGCCTCACGCACAGGAGAGAAGACATGAAGTTTCGTATCAGAGCGCTGCCGGTCGAGGAATTTCAGGCTTTGTTCGGTCAACCGGACGAGGGACTGGCCGCAAATGGTGTTCGTCGCGTCATTGCTGACGACAAGGGCGGATTTCCCTGCCGTGTCAGCCTGCGCGACGCCGCGCCGGGCGAAAGTTTGTTGCTCCTGAATTACGAGCATCTCGCCATGCCGACACCGTACAGGGCGCGGCATGCGATTTACGTGCGCGAAGGCGCGGTGGAGGCGCGGCCCGCACCGGGGGAAATACCCCAGATGCTGTGTCGCCGCCTGCTGTCCGTGAGGGCCTATGACGGCGAGGGGATGATGATGGCGGCGGATGTAACTGAGGGCGCCGAATTGGCGCCGGTGATCGAGCGCATGCTGGCCCGTCAGGATGTTGCGTTCCTGCACATACATAACGCCAAGCCAGGGTGCTACGCCGCCCGCGTCGAGCGGGCTAAATAGTAAAAGTTCGTAACTGCCGAGGTGGGGCGAAAAGGAAAACAGGCAAGAAAGGACTTCTTTTCTGAAGAAAAGAAGCAAAAGACTTTTATCAGTTGCGTCCAACAGCCAGTCCAAACCGGTGGATTAGGATGCTCACCGCAACGGTCAAAAGTTCTTTGCTTCTTTCTTTCAAGAAAGAAGATTCTTCTTTTCTGGAGAAAAGAAGTTTTTTCCATACGCACGGTCAGGCCGTCGGCGCGCGCCGCAACAGCGCGATCGTTTCGTCGTCAGTGAGCTGATGGAAATCCGCATAAAACGCCCCCACGCCCGGAAACCAGGCGGCTTCATGCAGGCAGACGACATCGTCGGCGTGGGCGCGCATGTCGGCGATGGCGTCTTGCGGCGCGACGGGCACCGCCAGCACCGTGTGGGTCGCGCCCTGGCGCCGCAGGGCGGCGAGCGCCGCCTTTGCGGTGGCGCCGGTCGCCAGCCCGTCATCGACCACGATCGCGGTGTGCCCCGCGGGGGAAATCCGCGTCCGGTCACGCAGATAAAGGGCGCGGCGGCGCTCGATTTCCACGGTTTCGCGCGCGGCGGCAGCGGCGAGGAAGGCGGCGTCGGCGCCGGTGGCGGCGCGCACGTCCTGATTGATGATACTGACCGAAGCGTCACCTTCCACGAGGGCGCCGAGGGCGAGTTCCGGCGCGCCCGGCGCGCCGATCTTGCGTACCATCACCAGATCGAGCGGCGCACGCAGCGCCCGCGCGATTTCCAGCCCGACGGGAACGCCGCCGCGGGGCAGCGCATAAACCACGGGCCGATCGAAACGCCTTGCGGCGAGCAGGGCGGCAAGTTGCTTTCCCGCGTCGTGTCGGTCGGCGAATGGGGCAGGGGACGTATGCATGGCGAAACCATGCGCCCTTGAGGCCCATTGCGCTACGCGTGCCGCAACCATGGCCGCGAACCGTCTGCTAACCGGCCGGCCGAAACGCGGTGCCTTATTGCGGATACGCTGAAGGCGGCGGATAGCCCCAGCCATAGGGAGCGCCATAACCGTACCCGTAACCATAGGCGGGTGGCGGCGCGTAAGGCCGGTCGGGCGCCGCATAGGCGAATTGGCCATAGGGTCGGCGCGGCGTCGCAACGGCCGCTTGGTCGTCCCCGGTGTCGGCCGGAACGGCTTCGTCATGAGGCCGCAGCTTCGGCAAATTCGGCGCGGACGGGCCAGGCGCGGCCGCGACGACAGCGGGCGACGGCTCGGGGGCCGGTTTGGCCTCGGCAATCCTGGCGCTTGCCGGCTGCACCAGGAAATGCGGCGGCGCCGACATTACCAGCACGCGCGGCTTCGGCGCCTCCACCGGGTTATCGGTCAGCCAACGCGGGAAATCCGTCGCCGCAACGGTCGCGTGATGCATGGCGCGGGGTTTCCCGAATGCGGCCGTCATGACAAAGGGCCGCCGGGCCGGCGCCGTAGCGTGCCACCGCGGCGCCGGCTGGTTGGGGGCAGGCGCAAGCCGGACCGGCGCGGCGCTCGCCAGCATCACCGGCACATGCAGGGTCGGCTGGCGGGCATGCGGCGCGGGCGTGGGCGGCGCATGACGGGGATGCGGCATGGACGCCCCTGTCGCGGCCGCTCGCTCGGCCGCCGTGGCGGAGGGCGCCGCGGGTGCGGCGGCAAATTGCTTCGGCGCCTGCCATGGCACTGCGGCGGGGGTCGGCGGC
Organism: Acetobacteraceae bacterium; assembly: GCA_035507235.1. GTDB lineage: Bacteria > Pseudomonadota > Alphaproteobacteria > Acetobacterales > Acetobacteraceae > CAJCIS01. The sequence continues at coordinate 117 of DATJOH010000523.1, read as the reverse complement.
GGCAGGGCGTCTGCCACCTTCGCAACCATGCTGGCCGGTGCCGGCGCCACGAGCGAGGCGGCGAGGCGCATTGCAACGGGACGCCGTAGCGCCACCGGCGGTGGGGCGATAAGCGCC
>DATJOH010000522.1:0-3456 GCA_035507235.1 Acetobacteraceae bacterium | reverse complement strand
AAATTGGCAAGCGCCGGGCCGAGCACGCGCTGTTCCCGTGCCGCAAGAAGTTGCGCGCTGGCGTCACTATCCTCGAGGTCGAAATACATGGCGTAGACGACCAGCATCGTGTCCTCGTCATTCCACGGCGCCGGCGTCATGCGCAGCAAATCATATTCCCACGGCGGATGTTTTAGCGCTGCGAGCCCGGCATTTACGCCGGCGGTGTAGGCATCGAGCAAAGCGCGCTGCGCGGGCGTCGTGCGCGCCAGGGCTGTTTCGGCGCGCGCCTGAAACCGGTGCAGCCGGTGGGCACGATCCACCGGCAGCGCGACCGGCCCCAGCAGCGCAGCCAGTTCGCCGGCACCGGAGCGGCGCAACAGGTCCATCTGGAAAAACCGCTCCTGCCCATGCACGAAGCCAAGGCCGCGCGCGAGGTCGATACGATTGCTGGCGACGATGGTTGGCACGCCGTTGGCGTCGCGGCTGATGTGTACCGGCTCGCTGAGGCCGGCGACCTGGACGGTGCCGCTAAGGATCGGCCGGCTGGAGCCGATCACCCAGGCGCCATACCCGAGCGTGGTGCCAACCAGTACGACCAGCAGCAGCAGGGCGCCGAAGGCAAACCGCACGAACCAAGGCCGGCGCCGCGGCGGCGCGATCTTCACGTCCTGCCAATCCATAAGGCGGCGAAAATCCCGAGTTCCGGCGCCCGTTTAGCGGGCGTACGGGCGGGTGGCCAGCAGAGAACCGGGTGGCCCGCCGGTCGCGTCCCGCGAGTTGCATCGTAGGGACATTCGACCAAACAAGAGGGGCGACCAACAACGGAGATACGATGGACCTGGCGGCCGCGTTATCACTGCATCAGGCGGGGCGCCGCGCCGAGGCGGCGGCCGCCTATAAGGCGATACTGGCGCGCGAGCCGGAGAACGCGGCAGTGCTTCACGCATACGGCGTGTTGCTGCATCAGGCCGGTGACAGCCCGGAGGCGCTTCCGCTCCTCGAACGCGCGGTGGCGCGGATGCCGGGCGAAGCGACATTTCATTTCAATCTTGGCCTGGCGCGATCGCGTCTCGGCCGCCACGCCGAAGCGGCAGCATCGTTGCGCGAAGCCGCGCGCCTGAAGCCGGACTGGCCACAGCCATTGTACGACCTCGGCAATGCGCTGGCCGCCGGCGGCGCGCGCGCGGACGCGGCACGTGCCTACCGCGCGGCGTTGAGGCTGAAGCCGGATTATTTCCAGGCCGAGGTCAATCTGGCGAACGTGTTGCGCGCCGACGGCAAGCGTGCGGCCGCAATCGCTGCCTACCGGCGTGTGCTGCGGCAGCGGCCAGACTTGCCCGAAGTGCACAGCAATCTTGGAACCGCTTTGCTGGAGGAGGCGGATGAAGCCGGCGCGGAGGCCGCTTTTCGCGCCGCGCTTACGGTGCAGCCGGATTTCCCGGACGCACTGCGACACCTGGTGGCGTTGCTTGTGAAGGCCAAACGATTTGCCGAGGCCGTGCCGGTTGGCGAGGCCGCACGGGCCGCGGCACCGGCGCATGGCGGGGTGGCGGAATTGTATGCCGACGCACTGCATGGCACGGGCGCCTACAAAGCGGCGGCGGATGCATACCGCGCAGCGCTCGCGGTCCAGCCCGAGCGCGTCTCGGCGAAATTCGGCCTGGCTGAATCATTGCGCATGGCGCGCGACCTGAATGCCGCTGAAGCGGTGTTGCGACCATTGGTAACGGAGTTTCCCGACGCCTGGCAGGCACATCACGATTTGGCGAACGTGGTGCGCCACCAGGGTCGTTTTGCCGAAGCCGAAGAGGGTTTCCGGCGGGCTGCGGCACTCAAGGAAAGCGTCCGCACGCTGGCACCGCTTGGCATGGTGCTGCGCGATCTGCAAAAGCTCGAGGAATCCACAACAATCCTGCAACGCGCTCTGAGGCTCGCGCCGGCAGACGAGGACACGCGCTATAACCTTGCAACGACATACCTGACGGCGGGCAGGTTGCAGGATGGCTTTGCGCTTTATGACGCGCGCTTCGCCAAATTCCGGCCGCGGCCGGTTCCCGGCCGCGCCTGGGCGGGCGAAGAGCTCGCGGGCCGCACAATTCTGGTTTCGGCCGAGCAGGGCCTGGGGGATACATTGCAGTTCCTGCGCTATGTGCCGGAACTGGCGGCGCGCGGTGCCACGGTGCTCGTCCGATTGCAACAACCCCTGCTTCGTCTGATTGCCGATTTTCCAGGCATCCTGGTGGTCGCGGAGGACGTAGCGGCGCTGCCGTCTTACGATTTCCACGTGTCGCTCATGAGTCTGCCGGATCGCCTGCGTGTGTTTGACCCTAAGCCGATAGATTTGCCTTATCTGCACGCCGATCAGCATGCGGTGGCGCGCTGGCGGTCCAGGCTCGCGCCGCTTTCCGGCCGTCGCGTCGGGCTCGTCTGGCAGGGCAATACCGGTTTCGGCGCCGACCATCTGCGCAGCATTCCGCCCGCCATGCTGGCGCCGCTCGCGCACGTGGGCGGTGTGTCCTTCGTATCGTTACAGAAAGAAGCAACCACGGCACCGCTGCTGCCGATGGTCGACTGGACCAAGGAACTGTCGGACATGGCGGATACGGCCGCGCTGGTTTCCGCCCTCGATCTGGTGATCAGCGTTGACACCTCCGTCGCGCATCTTGCCGGTACCCTCGGCGCACCGGTCTGGTTGCTGAACCGGTTCGATACCGATTGGCGTTGGCTAATCGGGCGCGATGACAGCATCTGGTACCCGAGCATGCAAATTTTTTGCCAGCAGACGCCAGGAGATTGGGCCGGAGTTGTGGCATCGGTGGTCACGGAGCTTGCCTGACGCGGGATAATACCAACCGGCGCAGCGATTGAGATACCGGCGAAGCAAGGAAGTATTTCCTTTTTTAAAAACGAAACAAAAAGTCTATCGGCGCTGAAGAAGGATAAGAGGCTAATAGCGCCGCTGACCCTCTTAGAGCGCCGCTCCAAACAGACAAAAGTTTTTTGCTTCTTTTTTTAAAAAAGGAAGAATCTTTTCTCTGCTTGCGTCAGCCGATCCGCCAATGCGCTGTCCCGTCATTGGCCGCTACGGCCATTCCGGCGGATCCAACAGGCTCCGATGCCCCGCCTGTCAGAAACGCGATCGTATCATCGTCCGCTGCCGGCACCTTGGCCAGGAACCGCCTGCCATCCGCCGCGCGGCCGACAACGACGCCAAAGCGGACTTCGCCGCCACGTTCGTAGAACACCGTGTAGGTCTCGATCTTTCCTGGGCCCGTATAAGCCTCATCCAGCTTCGGTATGGGATCACGCGACGCGTCTGCCTCCGCCTGGTAGTCGAAATCCTCTGGCAACCAACCAGCCGGCCAAGGATCTCGGCTTAGCAGGATGCTGTGGTTGCTGGTCGCAAATCCGCCGTTGCCGAACAGCAGACCGCGCCGCCCGCCATAGCGCAGCCGCTCCACCATCGCAACGACG
>DATJOH010000521.1:0-5955 GCA_035507235.1 Acetobacteraceae bacterium | reverse complement strand
GCCCGTCTGATCATTCCCCGGCAAGCCTTCACGTGGCCCTTTTTCGTGGCCGCGCGTATGACAATAAATCAGATCGGGCTTGATACGCTTCAGGCTTTCGTAATCGATTCCCAGTCGTTCCGCCGCATCATAGCGCATATTGTGTTGCACGACGTCCGCGGTTTTCACGAGATCCAGCAGGATTTCCCGCGCGCGCGCCTGCTTCAGATTCAACGCAATGCTGCGCTTGCCGCGATTCGCCATGTAGGCAATGTGCGTGCGATGCCAATACATGTCCCATAATGCATTGACCTTGATCACTTCCGCGCCGAGGTCCGACAATATCTGGGTGCCGAACGGACCGGCAATCGCGAGACCCAGATCGAGCACACGCACGCCGCGCAATGGCGCACCGCCTGCCGGCGCGGATGCCGTCACGGCTTCGTTCCGCGGTCCGGCCCAATTTATGTGCGGCACGCGCATGCCCGCGCGCTCCGCCGGACGGATCGGCTCGGGCTTGCACGCAGAGAGCGTGTAGGTTGTGCCAACCTGCCGGATACGGCCCAGTAGCGGATCTTCCAACTCGGTCACGCAACCGTCGGCCAGCATGAGCGGATCGGCGAGCGCCGCCTCCACCGGGCGGGCTTCCTGCATGGTCATTTCCGCTGTGGCCGCGGCGGCAATCCATTCGTCGCATGGGAAGCGTGCCACCCGTTCCGCAAGAATAGGCTGATAATGCGCCATCACCAGCAATTCTTCCGGCCCAGTACCGAACCGATCAGGATCGTTCTGCACCGTAAGGTCGGGCGTTGCGTTCAGCCTGTCGCCTTCCGACGCTTGCAGAATGAAGCGCGGATTGGGCACCCAGTTATGCACCCATCTTCCGTCCTTGCAGCGGAAATGCCCTTTCGGTGAACGACTGCCCAGTATCCAGGTATCGAATCCCTCGACGTCGGGATTTTCCATGCGCTGCCAGACGCCGGCCGCACCGGAAAGGGCGCCTTGCATCAGGGAGGTTTCGACGATCTGGCCGCGCCCGGTGGTCTCGCGCGCCAGTAGCGCGGCGGAAATCCCGGTGCAGGCCAGGAAAAACGCACCCAGGCTAGGCCAATGCGATGCCGCAAAGACTGGACCGGGACGCGGCGGCCCCTGCACCCAATCATAGGGAATTTCGATGTGTTCGAACGGGTCGGGTCGCCCAAGCATATGGTTGATGGCGCCTTCCGGCCAACCTCGCTGTTCCCATTGCAGGCCGACCCGCGCCTGCACCAGCGCATCATAGCCGGGCCGGTTCGCGTGACGTGTATCCTTGCCATAGGCGGTGATCGAAACGCAGATCAGGCGTTTATTGCGCTCCCGCAGCGTCGTCAGATCAAGCCCAAGCCGTGCCAGCGTGCCGGGCGCAAAACTCTCAATGATTATGTCGGCACCATCCGCCAGACGCAGGAACTCCTCGCGATCGGCAGAGGATTTCAGATCCAGCACGGTGCGGCGCTTGCCTCGCTGCCAGACGCGATAGCCCAGCATGGGTTCGAACGGGTCGCCCGCGGGTGGGTCGATTTTGATAACATCGGCGCCGTGATCCGCGAGCAGCATGGCAGTCATCGGGCCGGCAATGCCCCAGGAGAGATCGAGCACGCGCACGCCGTGCAAAACGCCCTGCATGAAGCCCCTCCCTGTCATTTTCGTCCACGTTGCCGCGTCCGAATGTTACCCGCACTTTCTTTGGCCACCAAGGACGCTGCCCCTGCTTCGCATCTGCCGGGGCCCGGGTCCCCGGCCCGGACAGCGCTGCGTGGCTGGAGTATAAAGTTGGAGGTTGGCGCCTCAAATCTTGGTTGGGTCGTGATCCACGTAGAATTGCCGGAACCATTGGCGGTAGCGCAGGATCGGCCCGTCGCCGTCACACAGAATCGGCTTCTGGCGGTATTTCTTGTTGTTCCAGACGATCATGTCCACCGATTCGAAACCGGCGGAATCCTCGCCGTCGGCTTCGCCGATCATGTGCTTCACCAAATGCTCCGCCACCTGCGCTTCCTTGCTGCCCTCGGGATAGCGCTTGTGCGTGAAACTCATGTTCATTTGCGATTTCTCGCGCGTGATCGGCACCGTATAGCTGATCATCGTGGAGGTAATGCCCTGGTTGTTGAAGCGGAATATCGCCAGGCCCGGCCCCTGCTGATGCCCCACCGAGTAGCCATTGCCGATGTCGACATACGCGTTCGGCCCATCGGTGCGATAATCGCCCGGCGGCATGATGGCGGCACCATGCAGGAATTTCAGGTGCGGATAGTCCACGCCGTTTTCAGCCAATTCCTGAATGGCGGTATTGATCGGCCAGCTCCGCCGCATCGGCGTAACATATTCATCACCCTCCAGCTCCGGTATGGACGGCAATTCCCATTGCGGGGCGTCCGCATGGGGGTGGTGCCAGGCGAACACCATGCCCCACCGCTCCACCAGCGGCAAGGTGCGCAGGATGGGCTGGCGTTGGGTGATTGGCGGCATTTCCGTGGCGTAAGGAATGCTCTTGCACCAGCCTTGCGGGTTATAGCCCCAGTGATGGAAGGGACAGCGTATCGTTTCGCCTACAACCTTGCCGCCATGGCCGATATGGGCGCCGAGATGCGGGCAGAACGGATCGGCGAGACCAGGCTCCCCAGCTTCCGTGCGGAAGAACACCCATTCCTGATCGAGCATGAAAATATTGCGGTGCTCGCCCGGCTTGATGTTCTCCGAATAATCCACAAAGAACCAGCCGATGGGGATGGGGAACGGGCATTTCTCCGCGCTGCGGCTCCAGAACAGCGGGTTGGCCGGCGACATTTCGTTCATGCACGGACCTCCATCTTTTTCTCCCGGCGCGTTATGGTTCGGCCCCGGGGCTACTTGCGCATATGCGTAGCTTTAAAGCGCCTCTTGCTACGCAAACTGGCAGACCTTCGCACGCTGACCGCCGGAATGCAACCCGTTTTGGCCCTGCGTGCAACGCGGAGCCGGGTGAACCGACCGCGCCGCGGCGGGCGCCTACAGGCGGAAAACGCCGAGACGGCTCTCCCCCATCGGCGCATTCAAGGCGGCGCTGAGGCCGATGGCGATGGCGTTGCGCGTATCCGGCGGGTCCAGAATGCCATCGTCCCACAACTCCGATGTGGCGTGATAGGCACTGGATTGCCGCTTATAGTCGGCAAGAATGGGGTCGCGTATGGCGGCGGCTTCGTCCCGTGTCAGCGTCCGGCCATCCCGCGCCATCTGCCTCAGCTTGATATCCGTGAGCACGTTCGCGGCTTGTTCCGCGCCCATGACGCCGACCTGGCTGTTCGGCCAGGAAAACATCAGGCGCGAATCGAAGGCGCGGCCGGCCATGCCGTAGGTGCCGGCGCCAAACGACGCGTTCACCACCACGGTAAATTTCGGCACGCTGGCGCCCGCAACGGCCATGATCATCTTGGCGCCATCCTTGGTAATGCCGCGCCGCTCATATTCCCGTCCCACCATGAAGCCGGTGATGTTTTGCAAGAACAAAAGAGGAATACGCTGTGTGTCGCATAACTGGATGAAATGCGCGCCCTTCAGCGCGCTGTCGTTGAACAGCACGCCATTGTTCGCGAGAATGCCGATGCGCCAGCCCCAGAGGCGCGCGAAACCGCACAGCAACGTGGTACCGTAGTCGGGCTGATATTCATGAAAGCGGCTGCCATCCACCAGCCTCGCCACCACGTCCCGCATATCGAATTGTGCGCGCGGGTCCTTCGGCAGAATGCCATAGAGTTCCTGCGGATCGTACGCCGGCGGCTCCGGTGCCACGTGATCGAGCGGCGTTTTCTGCGGCATGGGCCAGGCGGTGACGATGTCGCGCGCGATGGCGAGGGCGTGCAGTTCGCTGCACGCGGCGTAATCCGCCGTGCCGGATACGGAACTATGCATGGCGGCGCCGCCGAGTTCCTCCACGCCCACTTCCTCGCCGGTGGCTGCCTTTACCAACGGCGGACCCGCCAGGAAGATCGCGCCGGTTCCCGCAACGATCACATTGTAATCCGACAAAGCCGGCACATACGCGCCACCCGCGGTGCAATGGCCAAGCACCACGGCCACTTGCGGCACGCCCATGCGGGAAAGAATGCATTGGTTGCGAAATATCCGGCCGGCATGCATGCGATCGGGAAACAGCTCACTCTGCAACGGCAGGAAACCGCCAGCGGAATCACACAGATGCACCACGGGCAGGTGATTTTCGATGGCGATATCCAGGGCACGCACGATCTTCTTGACCGACAGTGGATACCAGGCACCGCCCTTGATCGAGGCGTCGTCTGCATGGATGACGACTTCGTGCCCCGCGACGATGCCGATGCCCGAAACCTGGCCGGCGCCTGGCGCGTCGCCTCCATAGGCATCGTTAGCGGCAAGAGACGAAAATTCCAGGAACGGCGTGCCCGGGTCCAGCAAATGTCCGAGCCGTTCGCGGGCCGGCAACTTACCCTGGCGCGCCAGCCTTTCCGTGTCACGTGGTGGCCGATCCTCCCGTGCGGCTCGCTGGCGTTCGCGGAACGCTTGGGCCAGGGCGGCATGATGTGCATAATTCGCGCGGTAGTCGGGGCTTGCCGTATTCACGCGGTTTGGCAGGCGGCGCATGCCGCTATGCCGTTGCGATTGCGATGAGGCGCACCAGCAGTCCGTCCTTTTCCACCGCCTGGCCGGCGACGACCGCGATTTCTGCGACTGTGCCACTTATTTCGGCGCGGAGCGTGACCTCCAGCTTCATGCTTTCCAGCACCACGAGTGCGTCGCCTTCCTGCACGGTGGCGCCCACCTCGACCGGAACGGCAATGATGGTTCCCGGCATAGGGGCGTGCGCCACCGCCTTTCCGGCGGCGTCGTTCGCGCGGGCATGGAACTCAAGGGGGTCACGTATCGAGATGTCGATGATTTCCCCGAGCACATGGACGAAGCACCGGTCGCCGGTGCCAGCGACATGTGCCTTATAGCTCGATCCATCAACAGTAATGCGGACATCGCCATTTGGCGCCTCAGCCATTGCGATATCGTGCGATCGATCGCCCATCAACAACACTCTTCGTTCGGGCGGCCCGGTCAGGGCAGCATGGGTGGTTTCTCCCCGCAACTCGAATATGTGCCGCATGTCAGTTGCGCCAATGGCCGATGGCAGCATGCAACGCCGGCACGGCATCCGCCGCGCGTCGTACTTCGCTCGCATGCATCGCAGCGGCGGCAACCGCGGCCTGCATCACCGCGGCGGTGAGCGGCGGCGCGCGGAGCGCGGCCATCTCCTCGGCCATCAGGCCGGTATGCAGTGCGCCCTGCCGCACCGCGGGCAGGCTTAGCAGTCGGCGCAGGAAGCCGATATTGCTGCCGCAGCCGAGCAAAACCGTATCAGCAAGAGCGCCGATAGCCGCAGCAACGGCGGTATCGCGATTTCCCGCGTGCAAAACGAGTTTTGCCAGCAAGGGGTCGAAGGCGGAGGTGACAATGCTGCCCTCTTCTATGCCAGCGTCAACTCTAATACGGTCGCCATGCGGCGGTCGCCAGCGCAGCACGGAACCTGTGCAGGGCGCAAAATCACGGTCCGCGTCCTCGGCATAAAGTCGGCATTCGATGGCGTGGCCATTTTCGGCAATATCCGCTTGCGCGCGGCCGAGTGGCGCGCCCCCAGCAATACGAAATTGCTCCGCGACCAGATCGATACCCGTTATTGCCTCGGTCACCGGATGTTCCACTTGCAGACGCGTATTCATTTCAAGAAAATAGAATTTGCCCCCGCCATATATGAATTCCACCGTGCCGGCGTTCGTATAACGCGCGGCGCGAGCGATGCCTACGGCCGCCGCGCACATCGCATCGCGATCGTACCGAGGCAACAAGGCGGCGGGGGCTTCTTCGACGATTTTCTGAAAACGCCGCTGCAGGGAACATTCGCGTTCGTGCAGGTGCACGACTTTACCACTGGAATCGGCG
>DATJOH010000520.1:0-2561 GCA_035507235.1 Acetobacteraceae bacterium | reverse complement strand
GAATGTTTCCGGCGGGGCAAGACGGCGGTCAGATTGCCACATTACCGGCCGCCGCCCACAATCCCTGCATCAGCGACGGAGGCGGACCATGGACTTCATGCTCACCGAAGAGCAGCGGCAGATTCGCGAAAGCATCGCGCGGATTTGCGCGGAGTTCGGCGAGGACTACTGGTACCGCAAGGACCTGCACCACGAATTCCCACATGAGTTCGCCCGCGCCTTCGCACAGGCCGGCTGGTTCGGCGCGATCTTCCCCGAGGAAATCGGCGGCGCCGGCCTGGGCATGACCGAGGCCGCGATCATCATGTCGGAAGTCGGCCGCAACGGCTTTAACGCTTGCTCTACGCTGCACATGAACATGTTCGGCTGCCAGCCGATCGTGAAATTCGGCACAAAGGAGCAATGGCGGCGCTTTCTGCCGCCGATCATTGCCGGCACCGACCGCGCATGCTTCGGGGTGACGGAACCCGATGCCGGCATCGACACCACGCACATCCGCACCTTCGCCGAGCGCCACGGCGACCGTTACGTGGTGCACGGGCGCAAAGTCTGGACCTCAACAGCGCAGGTGGCGAACAAGATTCTCCTCCTCACCCGCACCCAAAAATTCGAAGACAGCCCCAGGCGCAGCGCCGGCATGACCTTGTTCTATGCCGATCTCGACCGCAGCAAAGTGGAAGTGCGCCAGATCGAGAAATGCGGCCGTAATGCCGTTGATTCCAACGCTTTGTTCATTGACGGACTGGAAATCCCGGTGGCGGACCGCATCGGCGAAGAAGGCCGCGGCTTCCAATACCTGCTGCATGGACTGAACTCCGAGCGGATCATCGTCGCGGCCGGCATTCTGGGTGCGGCGCGCTATGTGCTCGACAAGGCCGTGCAGTATGCCAAGGACCGCGTCGTGTTCGGCCGCCCGATCGGACAGAACCAGTCGATCCAGCACCCGCTGGCAGAGCAATGGATCAAACAGCAGGCCGCCGAGCTGATGCTGATGAAGGGCGCGTGGTTGTACGACAGCGGCGCGGAGTGCGGCGCGGAGGTGAACGCCGCGAAATACCTCTGCGCGGAAGTGTTCTTCGAATCGGCATCGCGCGCGGTGCGCACGCATGGCGGCATGGGCTACGCCAAGGAATTCCATGTCGAGCGGTATTTCCGCGAATCGATCCTGCCGCTGATCGCACCGGTCAGCCAGGAGCTGGTGCTGTGCTACGTGGCGGAGCGGGCGCTGGGCTTGCCGAAGTCGTATTGAAAGGAGGCCGAAATGCGCGCTGTCTGGTACGATCGGCAAGGCCCGGCGCACGAAGTACTGACATACGGCGAACTGCTGGCGCCCGAGCCGGGTGCTTACGAGGTCCGCGTCCGGCTGGAAGCGGCCGGCGTGAACCCGTCCGACACGTATCGCCGCCGCGGCCCGGTACCGCCGATGGAGTATCCGCGCGTCATTACGTGCAGCGACGGCGCCGGCGTCGTGGATGCCGTCGGACCGATGGTGCCGGCGTCATGGGTGGGCAAGCGCGTTTGGCTGTACAATGGCCAGCGCAACGGCCGCTGGATGGGCGCGGCCGCGGAATGTATCGCGCTGAACGTGGACTTGGTGACCGAACTGCCGCCGTCGGTGTCGTTCGCCGAAGGTGCGACACTCGGGATTCCCTGCATGACCGCGCATTATTGCGTGTTCGTTGCCGGTCCCGTGCAGGGACGCACGGTTCTGGTTACCGGTGCGGCAGGGGCTGTCGGCCATTATGCCGCCCAGCTTGCGCATTGGGCGGGCGCCACGGTTATTGCCACGGTCAGCTCGGACGAAAAGGCGGAACGCGCACGGCAGGGCAATGCCGCTCACGTCATCAATTACCGGCACGAGGACGTGGCGGCGCGCGTGCGCGAACTGACGGGTGGTTCGGGCGTGGACCACGTGGTGGATGTGGATTTCGGCGGCAATCTGGCGGCGACGCTGGGCAGTGTGCGGACGAACGGCAGCATTGCGATCTATGCCACGAACGGTGACCGCACACCGCGCCTGCCGGTGGGCGAGCTGATGCAGCGGAACATCTCTCTGTATCCGATGTCGCTACCGGGCACGCCGCACGCCGCGCGCAAGCGGGCGCAAAGCGATATCGCGCAGTGGATCGCAACGGGACAGCGGATCCTGTCGGTGGCGGCGCAGTTTCCACTGCGCGAGACGCCGGCGGCGCACGCGGCGGTGGAGGCAGGCGGGAAGGTCGGGACGGTCGTCGTGGACTGCACGAAATAGCCGCATGCCGCGCGGCTATGTAGCCGCTGGGTGGTGGGGTTGGTTGACGCTAGCGGGGACGGGGGCTATGTGGCGCGCCTCTCGGCTCGGATGGCGGCGTAGCTCAGCGGTAGAGCAGGGGAATCATAATCCCTTGGTCGGTGGTTCAAATCCGCCCGCCGCTACCAGTTATTCAATGGCGTACGAGCCTTCAGCACGGCCGTTTGGCAGTCATGCTCCGTTGCTTTTGGCAACCCGTGTCTTGCTCCCGTTCGGCACGACGCATGCCACGCCATCCGGGCCCCGGAAGGCGGCCGCATGTACACGATAC
>DATJOH010000519.1:0-2968 GCA_035507235.1 Acetobacteraceae bacterium | reverse complement strand
AGACGAAGAATCCGGCTTTTATCGCCGGCCAGACATTTCACGTCCGCCGTGACAAGACGCACGACAACGCCAACGATTCTGGCCGGCCGAGCGGTGATAACTACCTGATCACACAATTATCCTTCGTCGCCTACGAGTCCGCCTACGGTCACTACTGGTACCAGGACGCGGTAAACTGGGTGGATAGCCCGGTACGCTGGATCTGGGGTATGTTCCGTAAGAAGAATTTAAAGAAGGGCGTCTATCTGGATGCGACCGGGGCGCTTGCCAGTGGCGGCCTTGCCAACTGGGTGCAGAATCAGAACATTACTCATTTCACGCCGCAGGCGCCCGCCAGCCCGTTCGCGCCCGCCAACCCGGCGCCGATGAATTTCGGAGACACCTTTTTCGCAGGCATGAACACGAGCCTTGTGCAGGCAATGGTGCAGCTTGCAGTTGTAAACAACATCAAGGACATCATCGCACGCCACGACGATGATTATGCCAACGCCTTCATTGCCGTGCCTTGGGACAACGCGAAATATAAGCTGGTGCCCGGCCCCGACGCCACGAGGCCGCGCGCCAATGGACCGCACCTGGCGATCGTCGTAGGCCGCGACGGCATCGGCGGCGACACTGAAATCTATGCCGACGCCTTGGGTCGCGTGCGCGTGCGTTTCCCATGGCAGCGTGAGGTTCCATTACCGAAAGGTCTGGCAAACGCCCCCGACATCGACCTCACCGATCCGAAAAACTCCGACCGCCGCACCTGCTGGGTGCCAGTCTCCGAGGGTTGGGCCGGCCGTGATTTCGGCACGCAATTCCTGCCGCGCATTGGCCAGGAAGTGATTGTGAGCTTCATCGATGGCGACCCGGAGCGGCCGATCATCACGGGGCGCGTTTACAGCGCCGACACTGGAGTCAGCAATCTCCCCTTCCCCAACAGTCCGAAGGCCGAGATCAAGCAGATTACCGATCTGCCCTTCACGGCCGACACGTATCCGGTGCCACTGAGCGGCATCAAGACGCGCAGCAGCACGAAACCCGCCGACACCACGAAGGGTTATCATCTGCTCCGCTTTGACGACACTTCGGGCAACGAACAACTCCTGTTGCGTTCGCAAGGCCGGATGGACACCACGGCGAAAGCTTCGCACTTCGATACCACCATCGGTGATCGTCACCTGCTTTGTATCGCAGGTCTCGACAAGACCGGCACGAAAACCGTGCAGGGCTCGATGTTCATCACCACGGGCAAACCGCATTTCGGCACGCCGCCGAACGGCAATTACGATCTGCATATTGGTGGTAGCCGCTACGAGCAGGTGGATGGCGTGGACGGCTACCAGCTTACGGTGAAAAAAGACACGCAGCTCAATTTGCAGCAGAATTGCACCGCCGTGGTCGGCGGCGTGCTGAGCCTCGGCGCCAGCTCGATCGTTCTGGAAGCGGCGCAAAAAATCACGTTGAAGGTCGGCAGCAACACGATCGTCATCAACGCCGCCGGCGTCCACATCGATGGGCTGCAGGTGCCGAAGCAGGCCGGCGGCCCGGCCGACGAAGCCGCTGCCGTCACCATGAAGGATGTGCTGGACGCGATCGCGGCCGATCCGGGCGAGCCGGCAAACGCGCGATCCGGTGGTGGTGGCGGCGGCGGCAACCGGCAGCGCGGCGAAACCATCGTGTTCCCGCCGCAATCGCTCGATACCAGCCTGGACGAGGATGACATGCTTTCGGTGCCAGTATGAGCGCGCGCGTGCGGGTGAGCCCCGCCGATCCCGCCTTCGCCGATGCGGTGCTCGCGGATGTGCTGCGCATACGCCGCACGGAAGTCGGGCGGGCCTTGTTTGCCGCGCTGCGCGGCAGCCGCCGCGTCGTAACGGTCAGGAAACCCACGCCGGCGCCGGACCCGCCCAACGCCTGGACGCAGCCCAGCCCGGCCAATGCGCAGGAGATCCTGTTGGCCTATAATCCTTTCGATTGGCCCTGCCCCGCGCATCCGGACTCGCCGCCGAGCGATGCCATGCTGTTCGCGCGGCTTGGCGATGCCGTGGCCATTGCCGAGGCACCAGGCGCGCCCGGCGAAGCGCCCTCCCTCGGCGACTATATGCGGCAGCGCGCCGAACTGCCGCCATCACCTACCCTGCCGACACGCTGAACCCGGGAGCGAAGCATGGAGTCCGTCCGGCTCACCTGCCAGCCGAACAAGGAGGGCAAACACCTGGTATTTCCGTACCAGGTCGAAAATGCCGGCAGCGCGGACATCTTCGTCATGGAAGCGCTGCCTTCCATCGATCCGGCTTCCGGCAAAGCGCGCGCCAACGAGCATGGCTGCACCGTGCAGCTCGGCCCCGGCGACAACGCCATCCTCGGCAAATACCTCGCACCGCTGCCAACCGACCGCCGCATCGCGCTCCCGGTCATCCCGCTCGCGCGCCGCGTTGCGCCTGGCGAAACCATCTCGTCCCGCCTCATGGTCCCGCTGCCGCTCGCGGAAACCAGCCCCTATTTCGGCGACCTGCCGTTGCGGCAATACGATCAGGTCGACATCAAGGGTGCAATATTCACCATCGGCTATTGGATCGGCGGGCTAGACGGGCTCGCGGCCCTGCCGGTCGAATATGCGCCGGAGCTTTGCCAGATCGTGACCCGCAATACGGCGCGCAGTGCCCGAACGGCGACGCTGCGCTTTCCCGCCACCGGGCTACAGCTCTTCAAGCGCAGGGACAATTTCCCGCGCGCCGCGGCCACGCCGCCGGAAGCGGCGGTGGAAGACGACGCGATGGCCACCCAGGTACGCTCGGCGGCACGGTCAAGATAGTGCCTGAGACGCCGGGCTCAGCTTCGACGGTCGAGCGCCTCGATGTCCTGCCAGATCGATTTGAACATTTTCTCGCGGTAGGATTTTTCCTCGACCGAGCCGGGAATGTCCGGGTGCAGGCGTTTGACGATGATCTGGCGGACGGATTTGTAGCGGTCCGGTGTGCCG
>DATJOH010000518.1:0-9388 GCA_035507235.1 Acetobacteraceae bacterium | reverse complement strand
AGACGGCGTGTATCACTCGCCGGCATTACGCGCCGAGATTGTGGCGCCCAGGATTGAGAGACGATGTCGGGGCAAGAGTTCGACGAAGCCAGTTTCCCCGAGTTTCTCTATCTGGAGGCTTTTCGGGACGTGCGGGACGCTGTCGCCGCCGGCGGCTTTCGCAACGGCTACGAGCACTACATCCTCTACGGCAAGGCCGAAATAGAGAACCACCGTCGGCCGTCCCCTTTCACCGGCGGGCGGCTGGACATGCTGCGCTCCGTGCTGCCGCCGGCCGATCCGGACGCGCCGATCCCGTCCTCGCCGCCGCCGCAACTGCACACGGCCTCGCCGGACGAAATCCCCTACACGCCACCGCCCGCGCCGGCGCTGGCCTACCCGGATGAGGCGGCGCTGTTCGACGAGGAGCTTTATCTCGCCCTCAACCCCGACGTGGCGGCCGACGTTGCCCGCGGCAAGCTGAAGAGCGGCCGCGCGCACTGGCGCAAGCAGGGGCGCGTCGAAACCGACCATGGCGCGCGGCCGAGCATTACCGAGGATCGTTGGTATGCCGGCATGGCACCGGTCGCGCCGCCGGTGCCGCGCGGCATCGATAAGTTCGACGTCGAGACGTACTGGCTGCTCTATCCCGATGTGCTGAAGGCGCTGGGCCCGGACCCGGATGCGGCGCGGCGGCACTGGATAGAGCATGGAAGGCTGGAAGGGCGGACCGGTCCCGGCGTCGCGCCCTACGAGGATTGGCAGGTTCGCCCGCACGAAGTTCTGAAAAAACCGTTCGGGTTCAACGTGTTCGGGCCGTTCGCCGCGACCAGCGGCCTCGGCACGGCGTCGCGTGGCCTGCTGCGCGCGTTGCGCGCCACCGGCGTGCCGATCGAATTGCACCCTTACGATGTCAGCCGCGCCAAGCCGCGCATCACGCCGGCGGAGCGCGAGCGCAAGCCCGCCTACCGCGTCAATCTATTTCTTGCGAATGCGGATCAGATCGCCCGGCTGACCGCGCTTTATCCACCCGGCACGTTCGATGACGCCTACAATATCGCCGTCTGGGCGTGGGAAATGGCGGCGTTCCGGCAGGATTGGTACACCGCTTTCGGGCCGGTGGACGAAATCTGGACCAATAGCGATTTCGAAATGGCAAGCATCGGCGCGGTAAGCCCGGTGCCGCTGACGAAAATCCGGCTGCCGGTGGAAATTGCCTGGTCGGACCCGGAGCGCGGCCGCGACACGTTCGGCATACCGCGCGATCGTTTCGTTTTCATGGTTGCCTTCGATGTCGGCAGCACCAGCGCGCGCAAGAATCCACGCATGGTGGTGGAAGCCTTCCGCGCCGCCTTCCCCGGCCGGGAAAACGTGTTCCTCGTCATCAAATTCCATTCCACCGCGGTCGAGCCCGCCATTACGCGCCAACTGACGCAGGCGCTGCGCGGCGCCGACAATGTGCTGGTGATTTCCGACCTGCTGACCGAATCGGACATGGCGTTGTTGCGCGCCGCTTGCGATTGTTTTGTTTCAGCACATAGAAGCGAGGGCTTCGGACTCAACATCGCCGAATTCATGGCGCTCGGCAAACCGGTGATCGCAACGGCCTATTCCGGCAATCTGGAATTTTTCGACGCGACCGTCGGCTATCCGATCGCCCATGGCATGACGGAGGTCACCGCCCAGACCGGGCCCTATCTGCCCTTCGCCGTCTGGGCCGATCCCGATCAGGCAAGCCTGATCGAACAGTTTCGCGCGGTATATGAAAACCAGGCCGAGGCCTGGAAGCGCGGCGCTGCCGGCGCCAAACGCATACGCGAGGAGCTTTCCGCCGAACGCGTCGGCCAGGAAATGCGCCGCCGCATCCATCTGGCCGGATTGGCTGCCGGCCTGCCTCCCTATTTGGCGTGGATCGGCAAGACGCGGTCCTTGACGGGGCCAACGCCGGTGGCGGCGCTCACGCCGCGCCAGCGCGAGGCGGTGCTGGCGCTCGGCACCACCCGGCCGGTGATCAGCCTGATTGTTCCGGTGTATAATGTAGCGCCGGCCTGGCTTGCGTCATGCATCGCCAGCGTGCAGGCGCAATCCTATCCGTTCTGGGAACTCTGCCTGTGCGATGATGCCAGCACCGACGAGGGCACGCGCGCCGTATTGGATGCGCTGCAGGGCAGCGACCCGCGCATACGCATCCGGCGCCTCACCAAGAATCTCGGCATCAGTGGCGCCAGCAATATGGCAGCCGAAATGAGCACCGGCGAATTCATCGCCATGCTGGACAATGACGACATGCTGGAGCCGGACGCGCTGCTGGAAGTGGCGCGCGCGCTCTTCACCGACCCCGAAATTGACGTGATCTATACGGATGAGGACAAGATCGACGAACAGGGCCGGCTGATCGACACCTATTTCAAGCCGGATTTTTCGCCGGAACATCTCGAATCCGTCATGTACGTGCTGCACATGATGGTGGTGCGAAAAAAGCTCTTCTTCGATACCGGCGGGTTTCGGCCGGATTATGACGGCGCACAGGATTACGATCTGATGCTGCGCCTGTCGCGCGAAACGCGGCGGATTCACCACATCCGCCGCGCGCTCTATCATTGGCGGGCGGTTGAAGGCTCCGCCGCGGCCGTGGTGGATGCCAAGCCCTATGCGCTGCAAGCGGGCTTCCGCGCCCTCGCCGACCATACGCGCGAACGCCATGGCGAGCATGCCTGGGTGGAGCAGGGCCTGCTGCCCGGCACGTTCCGGGTGCGCCGTAAAATCCTCGGCCAGCCGCGGGTGTCGCTGATCATTCTCACCAATAACGGCTCGCTGGATCTGCCCGGCCGCGGCCGGTTTCAAATGGTGGACAATCTGGTGCACAGCATATTGCGCCGCACCGCCTACCCGAATTACGAAGTTCTGGTCGTGGATAACGGCAAGCTGACGCCGAAACAATTAACGCACTTCAAGGATCTTGGGGTTCGCGTGGAAAATTACGGCGGCGCCGTGGTGCCGTTCAATTACGCCGCCAAGGCGAATTTCGCGCTGCGCATGTGCCGCACCGAGCATCTGGTGATGCTGAACGACGACATGGAAGTGTTTCGCGAGGATTGGCTCACCAGCCTGCTGG
The DNA here is from genome assembly GCA_035507235.1 of Acetobacteraceae bacterium. Taxonomy (GTDB): domain Bacteria; phylum Pseudomonadota; class Alphaproteobacteria; order Acetobacterales; family Acetobacteraceae; genus CAJCIS01. Next base: position 6,294 of record DATJOH010000518.1, on the reverse strand, counting down.
AACTCTCGCAGGAACCGGAAATCGGCGCGGTCGGCGGCCGCCTGCTGCATGCTGACGGATCAATCCAGCATGTCGGCTGCGTCATCGGCATTTGCGGCGGGTCGGCGCATGTCTATCATTCCTATCCCGGCGAATTCATCGGCTATAACGGCTTCACCCACCTGATACGCAACTACGCCGCGGTCACCGGCGCCTGCCTCGCCACCCGCAAGAGCGTGCTGGCGCAAATCGGCTCATTCGATGAAAGCTTCGCGGTCGACTTCAACGACACGGATCTCTGCCTGCGCATGCTCGACGCTGGCTATCGCGTCGCCTACACGCCGTTCTGCGAATTGTTTCATTTCGAAGGTGCTTCGGCGCAGCGCTGGCGGCAGAACGCCGATGAACACCGGCGCTTCGTCACGCGCTGGGCGCGCTATATGGAAAACGATCCCTACTTCAATCCGAATTTCGCGCGGGATCGATTTGATTTCGTGGTTGGGTGAGGAAGGAAGATTCTTCTTTTCTGAAGAAAAGAAGCAAAAGACTTTTGTCCAGGGCTCGCGGCAACCAGTCCAAACGCGTGGACAGGGCGCCGCTCGTAACAGATAAAAGTTTTTTGCTTCTTTTTTTCAAAAAAGAAGATTCTTCCTTACCCATCCTCCATAAACCGCGCATCCTCCACATGCGTCACCGCATCCACCGCCGCCGCGCCGTAAATGCGCCGCAGCCGCCGGATGGTGAAATGCGCTGTCGCCAGGCGGCGGTAATGATCGAGGAACGCGGCGTTCAACGCGGCACCCGCCAGCGCGCCGGCAATCGGCACCGATTGCGCGGCGAATTTCTCCCCCAGCACGGAGCCCCAGCCGGCGGCCAGGCGCGCGATCAGGCCGCGGGCACCGGTGCCCTCCAGCATCAGGCGGGCGGCGATGTAGCCGGCCTCGTCGCCGGTTTTCAGCGAGAACACGGCAACGCAGGCGGCTCGGCCCGACTCGGTGGCAAGGTCTTCACCTTCCGCCTCAGCGATACGGGCAATGTCGCGCAGGATCATGAAAGTGGTGAAGGTGGCATCCGGCAGGAAACCGGCGAAGCCGGCCAGGCCCCAGGTGAAGCCGCTGGCGGCGACCAGCGGACCGCTTGCCTCGGGCGGCGGACCCGGCATCATGTTGGCACCGGCCAGCACCATGTCGAAGGCGCGCGTCAGCGCGATGTCGGCAAGCTCGGTCAGCGCCGTGCTGTCGAGACGTATGCCGAAGCCGCGCAGCAACCGTATGCCGGGCGCTTCCAGGGCACGACCGAGCGCCTCCGCGGCGCGCACCACCAGACCGCCGGGGCCGCCCAGCACGCGCCGCGCCGCCGCGAGTTCCGCCTGTGTCTGCTCGTCCATGATGGCCACATTCATGCTTTCGTCCCCGTGTTCCACCTTATCCACATGGGTGCGGCGCTCCGCACCGGCACATGGAGGGAGTATGAAGGAAACGTGACCAACATCGATCCACCGCTTCTGGGGCTCTCCCAGCGGCTGCCCCCCAGCAACCTCGCCGCCGAACAAGCCCTCCTGGGCGCGCTCATGGCCAATAATAAGGCCTATGAGCGGGTTTCCGACTACCTGGCGCCGGAACATTTCGCCGACCCGATCAACGGCCGGATATATCAATCCATTCAGCGCCGTATCGATGCCGGACAGATTGCCGACCCGATTACGCTGCGCGCCGAATTCGAACACGCGGGTGTGCTGGAGGAAGTCGGCGGCACCGCCTATCTCGCGCAATTGGTGAGTGCCATGGTCGGCATCATCAACGCCGGTGACTATGGCCGCGTGATTTACGACACATGGGTGCGGCGCGCCCTCATCGATATCGGCGAAACCGTGGTGAATAATGCGTTCGGCGCGATCGCCGAACTGGAGGGCACGGACCAGATCGCCGCCGCGGAACAGTCGCTATACGATCTGGCGACGAAGGGTCGTAGCGACGACCGCATGGTGGCATTCGAGACGGCGCTGATCGGCGCCATCAAGGCTGCCGAGGCGGCGTTTCACCGCGCCGGCCATGTCTCGGGCCTGTCCACCGGCCTGCGCGACCTGGATAACAAGACGGGCGGGCTGCACAAAGCCGATCTGCTGATCCTGGCCGGCCGTCCCGGCATGGGCAAAACCGCGCTGGCGACGAAAATCGCGTTCGGCGCGGCGCGCGCGGTGATGGCGGAGGCGCTGGCCAATCCGGACAAGAAAATGCCCGGGTCGGTGGTGATTTTCTCGCTCGAAATGAGTTCGCAGCAATTGGCCACCCGTCTGCTGTCCGAGGAAAGCCGGGTGCAGAGCGACCGCATCCGCAAGGGCGAAATCAACGAGCGCGATTTCGACCGGTTCGTGGCGGTATCCAAGGAATTGCAGGCGCTGCCGCTGTTCATCGACGATACCGCCGCGATCACTTTGTCCGCATTGCGCACGCGCTGCCGGCGGCTGGCGCGCACGCGCGGACTTTCGCTGATCGTGATCGATTATTTGCAACTGATGCGGCCCTCGCCGGGGACGCGGGCGGAAAACCGCGTGCTGGAAATCAGCGCCATTACGCAAGGGCTGAAGGCGCTGGCGAAGGATCTGGAAGTGCCGGTGCTGGCACTGTCGCAATTGTCGCGTTCGGTGGAAAGCCGCGAGGACAAGCGGCCGCAGCTCTCCGATTTGCGTGAGTCGGGCTCGATCGAGCAGGACGCGGATGCGGTGATGTTTGTTTATCGCGACGAATATTATTTGCAGCAGCGCGCGCCGAAGCAGATGGCATTCGAGAACGAGGAGAAATTCCAGAACGCGCTGGAGAAATGGCAGCGCGACATGGAGGCGGTGCACAACAAGGCCGAGTTGCTGCTGGAAAAGCAGCGGCATGGGCCCACGGGCAAGATCGATTTGTTTTTCGAGGGCGAATTCACCCGGTTCGCGGATTTGGATACGGTGCATGGGGGCGATGATTAGGGCGAAGGAAGGAAGTATTTCTTTTTTGAAAAAAAGAAACAAAAAACTTTTTCTGTTGCGGGGAGCTAGGTGGTCAAGGGCACGCCGGCGATCAACCCTTGTTCCAGGGCTAGACGGACTAAATCGATATCCGAGGCGACGCCGAGCTTGCCCTTGATCAGGGTGCGCGTGTTGGCAACCGTCTTGGCGCTGACGTGAAGGGTCTCCGCGATCTGGTCGCTGGACAGCCCGGTGAGCAGCAGGCGCAGGATTTCGAATTCACGCGGCGACAGCAGGTCGGCGGCGGCGCGGGTTTCGCCGAGCCGGTTGAGCGCCAATGCCTGGCCGATATCCGCACTGAGGGCTGTCTTGCCTGCCAGCACCTCGAACACCGCGCGCACCAGAATGTCAGGCGGGCTGCTTTTCGTGACATAGCCGCGCGCGCCGGCACGGAACGCCTGCAGGGCGAACGAAGCGCCCTGGTGCATCGTCAGCACCAGTAGCCGCGCTGCCGGATCCCAGGCGCGAATGCGTCGCACCGTTTCGATACCGCCCATGCCCGGCATGGCCAGATCGATGATGACCAGGTCGGGTTGATGCTGCTTGTAGAGCAGATACGCCGTCTGTCCGTCCGCCGCGGTGGCGACAACGCGGAGATTGGGCTGCTTGTGCAGCAGCGCGCGGTAGCCCTCACAGACGATCGCATGATCGTCGACCAGCAGGATGTTTCGTACCGCATCGCTCACGCCGCATCCGCCAGGTCCGGCGCCGCAAACGTCGCAGTGAGGGCAAGACCGTGCGGCTGTCGCGGGGTCAGGCGCAGGATGCCGCCCAGGGCGCCCACGCGCTCGCGCATGCCCAGAAGGCCGAGGCCAGGTTCCTCAACCGCCGCGCGCGGGCTTGCCGTGCCGTTATCCTCGACTGAGAGCACGACCTCGCGCACTTGATCCGATAAAGCCGGCGCCGCTAGCCGCAGCGTAACGATGCTGGCGCGCGCGTGCTTCGCGGCATTGGTCATGGCTTCCTGCGCGATGCGATAAAGCTCGGCGCGGAATGCCGGCGGCAGAGCGTCGCAATCGCCGCGCAGCTCGATTTGAAAGCGGGTGGTTGCATTGCCGCCGCCATTCCACGCCGCGACCATGGCGCGCAGGCTTTCGGCAAGCCCGAGTTCGTCGATATCTGGCGGGCGCAGAAGCTGCAACACGCCGCGCAAGGTGCGCATCATGCGCGTCACGATACGCGCCGCGCCGTCGCATTCGTCCACCATGGCGGGCGCGTCCTGCAGTGCGGTCTGCCGCATTGCGGCGATCATGGCGGCGATGGCGGCCAGGCACTGGCCGAATTCGTCATGCAATTCGCGTGCGAGGTGCCGTCGCTCATCGTCCTGGACGGTGACCAGGCGGCGCAGCAAGCCGTCGCGTTCGGCGACGGTTGTTTGCAGCCGTTCCGCGAGACGATTGAAGACATCGCCGATGGCGGATAATTCGCCGAGATCGAATGGCGGCAATCGCGCGCCCAGATCGTTTTCCGCCAGCCGTTCCAGACCGGCCCGGATCAGTCGGGTCGGCCGCAAAACGCGATGCAGCGCGGCATAGAGCAGGGCGCACAGGCCGCAGAGCGTGACCGCAACGACACCAAGAACGCGGCTGCCCTCCTGCCAGGCCGCGGCGGCCAGGCTTGCGGGATCGAGTTGCACGAGCACGTCGCCGATCTCGCGACCCTGGAAGAAAACGCCCTGGACGGCAGCGCGATCGGCACCGAATATCCACCGGTAAAAGCTGGCAAACGGTGCCGGCGATGTTGCCTGCTCCGGGCCGCCGCAAAAACGCTGGTTCAGGCGTGCCTCCGCGCCGCGATACAGGATGCATACGCCCGGCGCGGTGAGCGGCGCCGCGATGTTCTGCAAATCAGGCATCGTGGGCGCCGGCGTCGCGATCCAGGTTATTTGCTGCTGTTGCAGTTCAAGATCCTTCGCCGCCACCTCGGCAATCCACGCGGCATGCGCATGGGCACGTGCATCGGCCGTTACCAGCACGTAGGCGGCGGCGGCGGCGAAGCATCCGGCCGCCAGCAGCACGGTCCAGAGCATCAGCCGGAATTTCAGGTCGCGACGGCGCATCACTCACCTCCGTGCCATTCGGCGACAGACTGCCGGGCCCGGCAAGGGCGACGGCGGAATTCGGGAGATTCTCCCGCACCGGATCGGGACGCTGCCGGCGGCGGTGCAGGTGCCCGATCCGCTACCACCAGGGCTCACCGAACACCGGGAGGCCACATGTTCCAAACGCTCCGCCGCATCGCCACCGTGTGTACGCTTGCCGCTCCGGCTCTATCGGCGCACGCCGCGGCGCGGCGGCTGGCGGTGGCCGATTTCATCTATGTCGATAGCTCGGGCGAACGGCGCGACCAGACGGGGGCGCATGCGTACCGGATGCATGTCTTCATGGCGGCACTGCGTCACGACCTGGCGGCCGCTGCGCAGGCAGAGCTCGTCGTGCCGATTTGCGGCACCGCGCCGTGCCGCGCGGACTCGGCGGATCTTACTGAAGCGAGCAGGAAGGATGACGCGGATCTGTTGCTCGCCGGCGGCGTGCACAAGACCAGCACGCTGGTGCAATGGGCGAAGGCGACGCTGATCGATGTGAAGACCGGCCGTGTGCTGGTGGACCGGACATTCACCTTCCGGGGCGACAATGACGCGGCCTGGCGGCGCGGCGAGAATTTCATCGCCCAGGAAATCGCCGCCGCCGTCCCGGACCGTGCGGCACCCGCACCGATCCGTATCGTCGTGTTTCCATTCGAGCTGGATGATTTCAGCGCCGGCGCCGCCGCCGGCGTGACAAACCCGGTGGACCGGGGCCAGATCGAGGCGGCAACCGCGGCGGCGCGCGCGGCCCTTGTCAAGACAGGACGCTACACGCTGGTCGATGCCGATAAGCACCAAACTGACGCGCTGCGCGACTGCAATGGCTGCGAGGCGGCGATCGCCCGCCAATTGGGCGCGCAACAATCCTTGCTTGGTGTTGTCAGGCGGATCAGCCAGACGGAATACGAAGTGCGGTTTGCCATCCGTGACGCCGCCAGCGGGAAAATTATCGCCAGCGCCGATAGCGGCCTGCGCATGGGCGCCGCCTACTCCTGGGACCGCGGCGCACGGCAGCTTATCGCCGATAGCATTGGGCAATAGGGGCGGGTTGTTTCGATGTGCCTCCGGCGGCCAGGGGGCTTTGCCCCCTGGACCCCCATTGGGGCCGGGGGCCCCAAACCCCGACTACTTTGTCGAAGGAAAAGGAGGGGCGCTTCCGAGTTGTCGATGCCTCGGCGTCGGTGGCGCCCCTCCTTTTCCTTCGACGAAAACAGATGGG
>DATJOH010000517.1:0-3114 GCA_035507235.1 Acetobacteraceae bacterium | reverse complement strand
GACATTGCAATTCGCCAGCCATCCGGTGTTGGGCTCGGCGCCGATGAACAGGAACAGGTGGCGGATTGAGTGAAGTTGGCTTTCGCCGCTATCGATGTTGCGGCAGGTGACGGATCTCAGGCCGTGCGCATCGCCGTCAAGGTCGGTTATTTCCGTGCGGGGATGTAAGATCACGTTGGGCAGCGCGGCGATGCGATCGACCAGATAGCGTGACATGGTCGCGTAAAGATCGTTGCGGCGGATGACGAGGTGCAGCTTCTCCACCTTTGGTGCGAGAAAAACGACGGCCTGTCCTGCGGAATTGCCGCCGCCGACCAGCGCCACTTCCTCGCCGGCGCACAGTTTCGCTTCGATCGGCGACGCCCAATAGGAAATGCCGTTGCTCTCGAAGTCCGCCAGGTTTGGGATATCCAATTGCCGGTAGCGCGCGCCGGAGGCAATCACTGCGCTGCGCGCGCGTATGCGTTGTTCGCCGGAGAGATTGAGCACGAAGGGTTTGCCATCGCATTGCAACGAATTGACCGCAACCGGAATGGCCGCTTCGGCGCCGAATTTCTGGGCTTGCGTGAAGGCGCGCGCCATCAGGATGTGGCCGGTGATGCCGGTCGGGAATCCAAGGTAGTTTTCGATGCGCGCGGAGGCACCTGCCTGGCCGCCGAAGGCGCGCTGATCCAGCATCATGACGGATAGCCCTTCGGACGCCGCATAAACTGCCGTTGCCAGTCCCGCCGGCCCGGCACCCACCACGGCCACATCGTACACCGTATCGCCATCGAGATCGGGCGTGAGGCCGAGACGCACACCGAGTTCCGTTTCGGTGGGGCGCCGCAGCACGGCGCCGTCCGGCGCCAGCATCAGCGGCAGATCCTCGTCCGTCACACCGAGACGATGCAGCAACGCACGCCCATCTTCGTCGGTCGCCGGGTCCAGCACCGTCGTTGGGTAACCGTTGCGGGCCAGAAATCCGAGCGTTCGCACCATGGCCGGATCGTTAGCGTGGCCGACCAGAACGGTGCCGGCGCCACCTTCGGCGATCAGCGCGGTACGGCGCAGGATGAAGGCGCGCATCAAGAGTTCGCCGATTTCCGCCGAACCGATCAGCAGGGCGCGCAAATGCGCGCCATCGAACGGCAGCGCTTCGCAGCCCTCGGGACCGGCCCGGCCATCGGCCAGCGTGCCGCGGCCGGCGATCTGGCTTACTTCCCCACTCATTTGGCCGGGGCCGTGCGCGACGATCAGCGATTCGCGGCCGACGGTATCCCGCCGGTGCACTTCCAGACTGCCGCTGAGCACGAGAAACGCCGGAACATGCATTTCGCCTGCCCTGAATATGATCTCATTGGGCGCGAAATGGTGCGATTGCCCGCTGGCGAACCGCCGTGCCGTGGCTATCTGCGCCGGTGTCAGCGTGGGGAAAATCTGGTCACGGCGTGTGTCGATCAGGCTCATGAGTATGCCTCCGGTACCGATTCAGAAAGGATTCTTCTTTTTCTGAAGAAAAAGAAGCAAAAAGACTTTTTCTCGTTCGCTCGCCATGCACGGCCTTGCATCGTGATCAAAAGAGCAAAAGTTTTTTGCTTCTTTTTTTCAAAAAAGAAGACCTTTCCTCCCTTCTAACATTCACGTACCACACAGCGAAACCCGATATGGCTAGTGGCCGTATCGATCATCTCCGGATGCCTTGCCGCCGGGCGATAGCGCCGGCAATAGCTCGGCGCGCACAGAAAGGATCCGCCCTTTATCACCTTGCGCGGAATGCGTATCGCCGGCTGCGCCGGATCGTAACTTGCCTCTCGCGCCCGTCCCGGCGCGCAGCACGTATCGCTGGTCTCCGGCGCGCGACGCGCCGCATACCAATCCGTGGTCCATTGCCACACATTGCCGGCCATATCGAAAAGACCGTAGCCGTTGGCCGGAAAGGATTTGACCGGCGCGGTGCGCACAAATCCGTCTTCGGCGGTGTTCTGCCAGGGAAATTCGCCCTGCCAGATATTCGCCATGTGGCGGCCGCCCGGGGTGAGTGAATCGCCCCAGCAATATTCGGCGCCATGCAAGCCGCCGCGCGCTGCAACCTCCCATTCCGCTTCCGTGGGCAGGGCCGCACCGCGCCAGGCCGCATAGGCGGCCGCGTCCTCATACGCCACCTGCACCACCGGATGTTCGGCGCGATCGCCTATGTCGCTGCCGGGGCCTTCAGGATGGCGCCAGTTAGCGCCAGGCACATAAGCCCACCATTGCGAAACATCGCGCAAATCCACCGGGCCGCGTGTCATGCGGAACACCAGCGCGCCCGGCACCAGCAACGCCGGATCGGCGCCCGGATAGGCTGCCGGATCAAGCGGACGCTCGGCAACCGTTACATATCCGGTGGCCGCGACAAACGCCGCGAACTGGGCGTTCGTAACGGTAGCCGCATCCATCCAGAACCCGCGCACGGTCACATCATGCGCCGGCCGCTCCTCCGCATAGTGCACGTCCGAACCCAGGCGGTAGGTGCCGCCTGGAATCCACACCATCCCTTCCCGCGCGCCCCTCTCCATGCCGCGCTACCCCGGTTCCCCGAGCAGGCCTTTCGCAAAATCCAGTGCCTCGAACGGCCGCAAATCCTCCGCCTTTTCGCCGACCCCCACGGCATGCACGGGCAAGGCAAATTCTTCCGCCAACGCCACGACAATGCCGCCGCGCGCGCTGCCGTCGAGTTTCGTGACAACCAGCCCGGTCAACGCGACCATTTCCTTGAATACCTTGACCTGCTGAATGGCGTTCTGCCCGGTGGTGGCGTCCAGAACCAGCAGCACGCTGTGCGGCGCGGACGGATCCTGCTTGCGGATGACACGGATAATTTTCGCGAGCTCTTCCATCAGCGCCGCCTTGTTGTGCAGGCGGCCCGCGGTGTCGATCAGCAGCACGTCGGCGCGCTCGGCGGTGGCGCGGGTCAGCGCGTCGAAAGCGAGGCCTGCGGCGTCCGCGTTCGGCGGCCCGGCAATCACTGGCGCGCCAACGCGCTCGCCCCAGATTTGCAACTGCTCCACCGCGGCGGCGCGGAACGTATCGCCGGCGACCAGAATGGCGCGTTTTCCCGCTTCCTTGAGCTGCAGGGCCATTTTACCGATG
>DATJOH010000516.1:0-4660 GCA_035507235.1 Acetobacteraceae bacterium | reverse complement strand
CCCGCCGGAGGCGAGTTTCGACGCAAGCGGACGTTACGGATTGCCCTTCTTGCAAAGCACATTGAACACAAGTTGGGCGCCGGCCGGTGCGCCGCCGTTCGGCCATACGAAGTTCCACGCCCACTCGGCATAGGAAGGCGGGTTGAGGTCGAGCCGCGGCCCCTGGCCGGTCAGCGCGAAACCGTTGCCCGTGGTGGCACCGTTCAGCGCGAAGAATCCACCGTTCTGCGCATAGAAACCGGTCGGGCACGGATAATGGACGAACTGGTCAGTCTGGCCTGTTGCCACCGTGATGGTCACGGGGGCTTGCCATCCGTTGCCGCCTGTTTTGGCAAAGGCATGCGGCGCGGCGAGGGCGATGGCAGCGGCGAGGGCGGGGATCGAAAATTTTGAGACGAACATTGTGGTAACTCCAGATGCGGGGCTTTCCCGGTTGCGTTGGCTGGCCGGTTTGGCGCCTGTCCTGGGCGCCGCGTCGGCCAGGCCGAATGACTGCCGTGCCGCCGTCCGCGCTATTGAATTTGGGTGAAACCCCGTGAATCCTCGGCGTTTCAGTCACTTACGCCATTCATCACGGCGTGCCTGGAAGCTGGGGCGGCGTTTTGGTAAAGCCTCGCACCAATCACGCCTGCCGGACTTGCTGTGGCGATGGACGTTATGTTTCGCGAAGTGGGTGTTTACCGGTTTGGGCCGTTCCGGCTCGACCCGGTGGCGCGCACCGTGACGCGTGATGGCCTTGATCTGCGGCTGCAGGCGCGGGTTTTCGACACGCTGCTGTACCTCGTGGAGCACCATGAGCGCGTGGTCGAGCGCGAGGAACTGATGGCCGCGGTATGGCGAGGCCGCACCGTGGACCCAAACAATCTCGGCCAGGCAATCTCGGCCCTGCGAAAGGCACTCCAGGATAGCGGTGACGGCGCGCAATGGGTGGCCACCGCACAGCGCGGCTACCGCATTGCCGCGCCGGTGAGCTTCGAGCCGTTTGCACCGGCACCAACCGCTTCCTTGCCGGCGTCGGTCCCGCCGGCCTCCCAGAGAAGGTGGCCATGGATCGCCGCCGCCGGCCTTGGGCTCGCCGCTATCGGCATGCTCGCGCTTTCGCTACGCCAAAGAACGCCGCCGCCGGCTGCCTTCGCGCCACCGCCGCGCTCCGTCGCGGTCCTCGCCTTCGCCAACATGACCGCCAATCCGGCGCAGGACTATCTGGCGGACGGGCTCGCCGAGGAGCTCATCGACTCGCTCAGCCGCATCAACGCCCTGCAGGTGGCGGCACGAAGTTCCGCCTTCGTTTTCAAGGCGCATCCAGCCGCCATTAGCGACATCGCGCGCGCCCTCAATGTGTCGGCCGTCCTCGAAGGCAGCGTGCGCGGCAATGGCACCCGGCTGCGCATTGCCGCCCACCTGGTGGATGCGCGCACCGGTTTCGAATTATGGGGCCAGGAATATGACCGCGCTGCCGGCGACGTCCTGGCCGTGGAGACGGACATAGGCACCGAAGTCGCCAAGGCACTCCGCGCGGCCCTGCTTCCCGATGACGCGGTGCAGATCACTCTGGGCGGCACCAGCGACGCGGCCGCCTTCGACGATTACCTCCGCGGCGTCACTGCGGAAAAATCCGGCACCGCCGACGGCCGCGCCACGCTCGCCAGCTTCGATGCCGCCATCACGCGCGACCCGCACTACGCGCGCGCCTTCGCCCATCGCGCTATCGTCGTCATGCAACTCGCGGACGATAATACCGACGCCGATCCCTCTTCCCTGGCGGCCATGCAGCAAGATGCGGTCGCCACTGCACAGCGCGCGGTGGCCCTGGCGCCGACCCTCGGCATGGCCCATGCTGGCCTTGGCCGCGTTCTGCTCGATTGCCGCATGGATTTCCGCGCCGCCGCTTCCGCCTTCGCCCGCGCCGAAGAACTCGCACCTGGCGACGCCGACGTGGCGTACCAGGTGAGCTTCATGCAGGGTTATCTCGGCCATGCCGAAGCCGCTATCGTGGCTGCAAGGCGCGCCGTCGCGCTCGATCCGCTCTCGCCCAACGCCTATCGCCTGCTGGCACAAACCTACCGCGAAAAGGGCGATCTCGCCACCGCGCTGGCCACCTTGCGCCATGCCGAGCAGCTGGAGACCACGCCGACACGCGCCGACGCCGAAATCCACGCCGAAATCGATCTTCTCGGCGGCAACTATCGCAGGCTGCGCGATGACGCCGTGCGCGAAGGCAGCTGGCACGAACCCTTCTGGGGCGCCATCGCAGACCATGCGCTCGGCCGCGGCGATGCGGCCGCTTCGGACCTGCGCAAACTGCAATCGATCGCGGGCGATACCGCGGCGATGCAATATGCCGACATCTATGCGCAATGGGGGCAGCGCGCGGAGGCGCTGCACTGGCTGCACCGCGCGGTGGCCCTGCACGATCCGGGCCTGCTGGAAATCCGCATCGACCCGCTGCTCGACCCCATCAGGTCGACGCAGGATTACAAGGACGTGGAAGCCGCCATCGGCATGCCGCCATAGCGCCCCCGGTTTTCGCGGTCTGAGGCGTGGTCGGTGTAGCCATGAGGCGCAACCGGCCCCATGTTCACGACATGTCCACAACCACCCTTGCCCGCCCGGCGCCCGTCGCGTTCTTCCCGGTTAAACAGCCCGCCAAGCCGGTCACCAACGCGCTCCGCGTAGTCAGCGAATATCAGCCGGCGGGTGACCAGCCGACCGCCATCCGCGAGCTCGTGGCCGGGGTGGAAAGCGGCGAGCGCGACCAGGTACTGCTCGGCGTCACCGGCTCGGGCAAGACGTTCACGATGGCGAAGGTGATCGAGGCGGTGCAGAAACCGACGCTGATCCTGGCGCCGAACAAGACCCTGGCGGCGCAGCTCTACAGCGAAATGAAGGGATTCTTCCCCAACAACGCGGTGGAATATTTCGTCAGCTACTACGATTACTACCAGCCCGAAGCCTATGTGCCGCGCACCGATACCTATATCGAGAAGGATGCGCAGATCAACGAACAGATCGACCGCATGCGGCACGCGGCGACGCAGGCGCTGCTGGAGCGTAACGACGTCATCATCGTCGCGTCCGTCTCCTGCATTTACGGCATCGGGTCGGTGGAAACCTATTCGCGCATGGTCGTCAAGCTGCAGGTGGGCGGCAGGATCGAGCGCGATGTGCTCGCCAAGGCGCTGGTCGAGCTGCAGTATCGGCGCAACGACACCGCCTTTCAGCGCGGCACGTTTCGTCTGCGTGGCGAGAATGTCGATATTTTCCCGAGCCATTACGAGGATCGCGCCTGGCGGGTCACCCTGTTCGGGGACGAGATCGAGGCGATCGACGAAGTGGATCCGCTGACCGGCGAACGCACGTCGCAACTCGGCGAAGTCAGCATATACGCCAACAGCCACTATGTGACACCACGGCCGACGCTGAACCAGGCCATCATCGGCATCAAGGACGAATTGAAAATTCGGCTGGAGGAGTTGACGCGGGAAGGAAAATTGCTGGAGGCGGAGCGCTTGCAGCAACGCACGACCTTCGATCTCGAAATGATGGAGACGACCGGAAGCTGCAAGGGCATCGAGAATTACTCGCGCTATCTCTCGGGCCGCAACCCGGGCGAGCCGCCGCCGACGCTGTTCGAATATTTGCCGGAAAACGCCCTCCTGATCGTGGACGAAAGCCATGTGACCGTGCCGCAAATTGGCGGCATGCAGCGCGGCGACTTTGCGCGCAAATCCATTCTCTCCGACTTCGGCTTTCGGCTGCCGAGCTGCATCGATAACCGCCCCCTGAAATTCGAGGAATGGGAGAATTTTCGGCCGCTTACGCTGTTCGTGTCGGCAACACCCGGCCCGTGGGAAATGGAACGGACACAGGGCGTCGTCGCGGAGCAGGTGATACGGCCAACCGGCCTGATCGATCCGATCACCGAAATCCGGCCGGTGGCGCGGCAGGTCGATGATCTCCTCGCGGAAGTAAAGCAGGTGGCGGCCGCCGGCGCGCGCACGCTGGTGACTACGCTGACGAAGCGCATGGCGGAGGATTTGACCGAATATCTCACCGAACACGGCATAAAGGTGCGCTACCTGCACAGCGACGTGGACACGCTGGAGCGCATCGAAATCATTCGCGACCTGCGCCTCGGCGTGTTCGACGTGTTGGTGGGCATCAATCTCCTGCGTGAGGGGCTGGATATTCCCGAGTGCGCCCTCGTCTGTATCCTCGATGCCGACAAGGAAGGGTTTTTGCGCAGCAAGACCAGCCTGGTGCAGACGATCGGCCGCGCCGCGCGCAATATCGACGGGCGGGTGATCCTGTATGCCGATACAATGACCGAAAGCCTGCGCTACGCCATTGAGGAAACCAATCGTCGCCGCGCCAAGCAGACGGCGTGGAATGAGGCGCACGGCATCACGCCGCAATCGGTGCGCAAGCATATCGGCGAGGTGCTGGGCTCGGTGTTCGAGCAGGATTATGTTACGGTGGCGCCGGTGAAGGATGCCGGCGTGAAGGAATTCGTCGGCAAGGATCTGCGGACGACCATTACGGAATTGGAGAAACGCATGCGCACCGCCGCCGCGAACCTGGAATTCGAGGAAGCGGCGCGGCTGCGTGACGAAATCAAGCGGCTGGAAGCGCTGGAACTGGGGCTGGAGCCGCCGCCGGC
>DATJOH010000515.1:0-6831 GCA_035507235.1 Acetobacteraceae bacterium | reverse complement strand
GACATCATTCGTGCCGCCTTCGAACGCGATGCCATCGACATTACCATTGCCGGCGATCTGGAGGATGTGGAAATCAGCTTCGGCCTGCGCACGGCACGCGCCACGCCGAGGGTCAATCGCAGGCGCACCCTGATGCAGCGCCTCGGCGACCGCTGGAATGAACGGACACCGGAAGAAATCTACGATTTGCCACCCCGCGCCGAGGCCGGCCGCAACGATCCTTGTCCTTGCGGGAGCGGCAAGAAATATAAGAAATGCTGTCTGTAATTGCCCAGGTGGGATCTAGAAGTGAGGAAGGAAAGTAGTTCTTTTTTGAAAAAAAGAACCAAAAAACTTTTGCCCGTTTCGGGTACCATCCGAATCCGCCGAGGGACCGGATGTTGGACGCAACTGATAAAAGTCTTTTGCTTCTTTTCTTCAGAAAAGAAGTCCTTTCCTGCCTGTTCCCCTTATCGTCCTTCTAGGCAGCTACCTCGCAAGAAGGAAGCGAAGAACCTTCTCTGTTGCGCCGTTCCTTTTTCAAAAAAGAACATACTTCCTTACTCTACCCACGCCAGGCTCCGCTCCACCGCGCGCTTCCAGTCGCGCCGGTGCGCCTGCCTGCGCTCTTCGGCGATCTCCGGCCGCCAGCGTTTCGCTTCCCGCCATTGGCCAGCAAGCTCCGCCTTATCCTTCCAGACGCCCACCGCCAGGCCAGCCGCATAGGCAGCCCCAAGCGCCGTCGTTTCGGCCACGATCGGGCGCACGACGTCGCGCCCCAGAATATCAGCCTGAAACTGCATCAGCGGCTCGCTCACTGTCATGCCGCCATCCGCTTTCAGCGTTCGGAGCGAAACCCCGGAATCCCGTTCCATGGCCGCCACAACATCGGCCGTCTGATACGCTGCCGCTTCCAGCGCCGCGCGGCAAATATGCCGCCGATCGGCAAACCGCGTCAGGCCGCAAATCACCCCCCGTGCATCCGCCCGCCAATAGGGCGCGTAAAGGCCGGAAAAAGCCGGCACGATATAAACGCCGCCATTGTCCGAAACCTCCGCCGCCAGCGCGCTCGCTTCCGGCGCCGAACCAACAAGGCGCAGATTGTCCCGCAGCCATTGTATCAGCGCGCCGGTGATGGCAATCGAACCTTCCAGCGCATATACCGGCGCCGCCTCACCAAACCGATACGCAATCGTCGTAATCAGCCCGGCATTGGAAAAACGCGGCGTCTCGCCGGTGTTCAGCAGCAGGAAATTGCCGGTGCCATAGGTATTCTTCGCCTCCCCCGGCGCGAAACATACCTGCCCCACCAACGCCGCCTGCTGGTCGCCGAGAATGCCGGCCAGCACCGTGCCCGATAGCTCCATCCTGCCCTCGGCAAACACCGCGGAGGACGGCACGATTTCCGGCAAGCACGCCGCCGGTATATCGAACAGCGACAGCAGCGGCGGCGACCACGCAAGCTGATGAATATCCATAAGCTGCGTGCGGCTCGCATTCGTTACATCCGTGCCATGCCGGCCGCTCGCCGCGCCGCCGGAAAAATGCCAGAGCAGCCAGGCATCGATGGTGCCGAACAGCGCGTCGCCGGCTTGCGCGCGCGCCCGCGCGCCCGGCACATGTTCCAGCAGCCATTGCAATTTCAGCGCCGAAAAATAGCTGGCAAGCGGCAACCCCGTCGCTTCCCGCACCCGATCCGCCACGCCCTGTCGTTGCAGCGCCGCGACCGCGTCATCCACCCGCGTATCCTGCCACACGATGGCATGGTGCAACGGCTTGCCCGTATGCCGATCCCACAGCAAGGTCGTTTCGCGCTGATTGGTAATGCCGACGGCGGCCAGATCCACCGCATGCAGATTGGCGCGTATCAGCGCCTCGGCGACCGTCTCGCGCACATGGCGCAAAATCTCGGCCGCGTCATGCTCCACCCAGCCAGGCCGCGGATAAATCTGCCGGTGCTCCTTTTGCGCATGGGCAACCACATTGCCGTGCGTATCGAAAATGATGAAACGGCTGCTCGTCGTCCCCTGGTCGATCGCGCCGATAAAGCGTTTCATGTTTCCCCCAGATAGGCGCGCAGCCGCCCGGACGTATCCGCCGGCACATGTAGCCCAAGCTTGGAACGCCGCCACAAAATATCGTCCGCGGTGACGGCGAATTCCTCCCGCCGCAAATAATCCACTTCCGCCTCGGTCAGACCGCCGCCGAAATCCTCGCCAAGCGCCGCCGCCGTCACCGCCCGCCCCAGAATCCGCGTTGCCCGCGTGCCATAGGCCCGCGCCATCCGCTGCCCCAGGGTCGCCGGCAGGAAACTATATTGCCGCTTGAGATCGTCGACGAAAGCGGAAAAATTCCGCTCCGGAATATCCCCGCCAGGCAACGCTTCGCCCGCTGTCCAGGCGGCGCCCGGCACGCCCAGTTTCTTCAGCGCCTGTTCCGCCAACCGCCGATAGGTGGTGATCTTGCCCCCGAAAACCGACAGCAATTTGGCGCCGCCCTTCGGCGCATCCAAATCCAGCACATAATCGCGGGTAATCTCGCGCGCGCTGGCGCTGCCGTCATCGAACAGCGCCCGCACGCCGGCGTAGGACCACACCACGTCCGCGGCCTCCACCGGCCGCGCCAGCCAGCGGCCAACGCTTTCACACAAATACGCAATGTCGGCGGGGCTCGCCGCGACCGACGCGGGATCGCCCTGGAACACCTCGTCCGTGGTGCCAATCAATGTAAAACGCCGCTCATACGGTATGGCGAAAACAATGCGTTTGTCGGGGTTCTGGAAAATATACGCGTGCTCGCCGCGATAGATGCGCTTCACGACGATGTGGCTGCCCTTCACCAGCCGCGTCCGCCGGCGTGTATCGACGCCCAGCGCGCCGCTCAGCACATTGCACACCCACGGCCCCGCCGCGTTCACAATCATGCCGGCCGTAACCCCGCGTTCGCCAACCGCATTGCGCAATTTGGCATGCCACACACCGCCCTCGCGCCGCGCGGCAACCAGTTTCGTGCGCGTCATCACCGCCGCACCCCGCGCCGCCGCGTCCACCGCGTTCAGCGCCACCAGCCGGCTATCCTCCGCCCAGCAATCCGAATAGGCGAAGCCGCGCCGCACGTGCGGCGCCAACCCCGCCCCCAGCCCGCTCCCTTGAAACCGCAACGATTGCGTGGCGGGCAGCGTCTTTCGCCCACCGATATGATCATACAGGAACAGCCCCAGCCGCAGCAGCCAGGCCGGCCGCATCCCCTCCCCCACCGGCAGCACGAACCGCAACGGCCAGATGATGTGCGGCGCGATCGCCAGCAGCCGCTCGCGCTCGCGCAGCGCCTCCCGCACCAGGCGGAACTCATACTGCTCCAGATAGCGCAGGCCGCCGTGAATGAGCTTCGTGCTGGCGGACGAGGTATGGCCGGCGAGATCGTCCTGCTCCACGAGCGCCACCGCCAACCCGCGCCCCGCGGCGTCGCGCGCAATGCCGGCGCCGTTGATGCCGCCGCCGACAACCAGCAAGTCGTAATCGGGCACCCTTGCTCCTTAACGCCAGGCAGGTTTGCCCATTAGTCGCAAGGATAAGATAAGGGAAGGAGTCTTCTTTTTCTGAAGAAAAAGAAGCAAAAAGACTTTTACTCTTGGGTCCGGAGCCCGCGGGGGGCGTTGCGGCTCCGGTCACCAGAGCAAGGTTTTTGCCTCTTTTCCTTGTGGCTGCCCCGGTCGGGGAAAAGGCAGGCAAGAAGTTCTTTTTTGAAAAAAGAACCGTGACCTTTTCCGTTTCGGGAAGCGTCCAAATTCACCCACACGGACTCGCTGCCCGATGCCACTGGCAAAAGTCTTTTGCTTCTTTTCTTCAGAAAAGAAGTCCTTCCTTGCCTGTTCGTCTTTTCGCCCCACCAGGGCAGCCACCTCCTTTCAAAGAGCAAGCCTTAAACACCCTCACCCTTCGCTAGGATTTTTGTACTCCGGCGCCGCCTTCAATTGATCGGCTGTCGCATTCAGCGACGCTTTCCATGTCTTGTCGTTCTGATCGTAGTTGATCTGCATCGCCGATGGCCGCACCGCGACGTCGTGGTCGCCCATGCCCAGGAAGCCGCCGACACCCACGATATAGGCCTTCACGCCGGTCCGGCCGAACGCGATATCCTTGATCGTGCCGATATCCTTATTCTGATCGTTATAAACCGTCGTGCCGATCAGCTTCGAACTCAGTTTGCCGTTTTCCGGCACGGTGGTGAATTCAGCGCCCTGCGCCGTCTGTTCGCCATTATTTGAAGCCAAGCTGCCTTCATCGACAATTTCGGTCATCGATGTCGGATTGATGATCATGGCAACCGGATGCCCGGATCTGTCCTTGCCCTGCACCACGAAGGATCCGGGCGTTACGTGAAGGTCGGTAAATCCCGCCTTCTGCAAATCCCGCTTCAGATCCTGCCGCACGCTTTTGACGTGCGACGCGCTGTTCGCGTCGGTACTGGCCTGGTCTGTGCTGCCCCAATTTGTGCTCGCCTGATCAGAAGTGGTCTGGTTCGACTCGGTTTGCGCCGGCTGCTCGTGTTGCGCATTTTGCGCGAGCGCCACGGCGGATACCAGCATGCCGGCGCTGGCCAGGGTAACAAGCATTTTCATGAACGGCTCCTGTTGCGATGTTGAGACTTGCGAGATGTTGAGACCATGGACATGACGAGCACCCCACCGCGCCAGTTCCGCGCAAACTGAAACTAACTGCTCTTTAATCGTGCGTTCGTTTAGCAACCCGTGCTGCCCGCTATCACGCCGCTCGATTACGATGGTATGCAGCACGGAACGCCGCGTGCCGGGGCCGGCCTTCCTTTCTGCCGCCGCTTCGCCCATAAACCGAGCCCACACTCACCATTCGAGCCTGACCAATGCACGTAAGCGGCTGGACCCCCGCTTCCTGGCGCGAGAAGCCCATCCGCCAGGTGCCGACCTATCCGAACGAAGCCGCCCTCGCGGCCGCGGAGGCGCGGCTGTCCGGCTATCCGCCGCTGGTCTTTGCCGGTGAGGCGCGACGGCTGCGCGCCGCCCTGGCGCTGGCCGCGGAGGGCCGCGCCTTCATTCTGCAAGGTGGCGATTGCGCCGAGAGCTTCGCCGATTTCAATGCGAATTCGGTGCGCGACACGTTCCGCGTGCTGCTGCAAATGGCGGTGGTGCTCACCTTCGGCGCCACCGTGCCGGTGGTGAAGATCGGCCGCATGGCCGGCCAGTTCGCCAAACCCCGCAGCAGCGATACCGAAACGCTGGATGGCTTTACCCTGCCCAGCTACCGCGGCGACATCATCAACGGCCCGGACTTCACGCCCGAGGCGCGCATTCCGGACCCGGAGCGCATGGAAAAGGCGTATTTCCAGTGCGCCGGCCGCCTCAATCTACTGCGCGCCTTCGCCGGCGGCGGCTACGCAGACCTGCATCAGGTGCATCGCTGGAACCTGGATTTCGTGGCCCGCTCGCCGCTCGCGGCCCGCTACCAGGATCTCGCCACGCGCATCGACGAGACGCTGAATTTCATGCAGGCCGTCGGCATCGGCAGCGATAGCGTCGCGCAAATCCGCGAAACCGAATTCTACACCAGCCACGAGGCCTTGCTGCTGCCTTACGAGCAGGCGCTGACGCGCGTCGATAGCACCAGCGGCGACTGGTATTGCTGCTCCGCGCATTTCCTCTGGATCGGCGACCGCACGCGCCAGCCGGAGGGCGCGCACGTGGAATTTCTGCGCGGCGTGAAAAACCCCCTGGGATTGAAAGTGGGCCCGACCACCAGCGCGGACGATCTGCTGCGTCTGATCGATATTCTGTCGCCGGCGAATGAACCTGGCCGGCTCACGCTCATCAGCCGCATGGGCGCGGAAAAAGTGCGTAGCCATCTGCCGCCGCTGCTCCGCGCCGTGCAGCGCGCGGGCCGGAACGTTGCGTGGCTGTGCGATCCCATGCACGGCAACACGATTTCCACCGCCGCGAATGTGAAAACCCGCAGTTTCGATGCCATCCTGGCGGAGGTGCGCGGCTTTTTCGATGCGTGTGCGGAAGACGCCACCCGCCCCGGCGGCGTGCATGTCGAAATGACCGGTCAGCCCGTCACCGAGTGCGTCGGCGGCGCGCATCGTCTCACCGAGGCGGATCTCGCCGCGCGTTACGAAACCTATTGCGATCCCAGGTTGAATGCCGAGCAAAGCCTGGAGCTCGCGTTCCTGGTGGCGGAGGAGTTGAAGGCCCGCCGCACCCAGACCGCCGCGCCGCCGATCGCCGCGCAATAGCGGAAGCGCCTTCGCGGCACTGGAAGCCTCTCGCGCGCCGTCCTATTGGTCGGTGATGGACGAGGGCACGTGCGCACGCGACTGGCTTGCAAAATCGCTGGAGCGTAGCGATGCGGAAATACTGGCTGGGCTTGCAGTGCCGCTCGAGCCCGTGTTGGAGCGGATTCGTGCCAGCATAGGCAGAATGAAGGCGGCAACGCCAACCGCGGAGCCAAGGCCAGCGCGCGAGGCGTGATCGCCCTCACCCCGGAGGCGGTAGCGCCAACAATAGCCCGGATGTCCACATCTCCGCGAGGCCTGCCATGTCCTTCCCTCTTGCCCTCCGCCTCACCGCGATGGTCGCGGTCCTGGTAGGTCTGACACACTTGATTTTCGGCCTCGGCGCGGATGTCATGCTCGGCGCCCACATTCCGCCGGCAACGCTCGCAGATCCGGTGCTCGACAGTCAGAACCGCTTTTATGGCGTCGCCTTCGCCGGCTACGGCGCGCTGCTGTGGCTCGCCGCCTCGGACATCTGGCGCCACGCCACTTTGATACGGGTTCTTGCCGCTTTCGTATTCCTGGGCGGCGTGGCGCGGCTGTGGG
>DATJOH010000514.1:0-3319 GCA_035507235.1 Acetobacteraceae bacterium | reverse complement strand
GACGTCCACTCCGCAAGGAGAAGGATTTTGTCGGGATTGTCCACGCCCCTCAGCGCCTTGAATGACAGGCAGCCGGAATAGGACTCGGTCAGCTTCAGCGCACGCGCGCGCAGCGTTTCAACCGCCGCTTCAACCTCGCCCGGCTTTATTTCGATCTCGGCGGTCTCCAGAATCATCGTTTTCTCCTGCGGTCTCACCCGAGGCGGCTGATGCGGGATGATCACATCGCTTGTGCGCATGGCATCCGCCGAGCTTCGTACGCTCGCTCAGGTTTATACGTGCCTTTCGCCAGGCGCTCAATACGCTGAATGCGGGCAGCGCCACCCAAATCCTACCTGTCGTGCCATTGACTGCCAATCGGCCAGTGGACAGACTGAGCAGACGGTCAGTGCGCGCTTGTCATTGTGACTTTGACTGAAACAGGGACGGACCAAGGGGAGGGAGAAATCACGATGTCGGAAACGAAAGTCGCCGGAAGCGGCGTTTTTGTGCCGGCGCGCAGAATTCCGGCGCCACCGACGGTCAGTCCGCAGGCACAGGCGCTGCTGGCCAATCCGCCCGCGTTCGGGCCGCCGGCGCCAGACCCGAACGATCGGGACGCATGGCGGTCCTATATCGCCGCCGGCGCGGCTTGGCTCGAAAGCCAGATGGCAGAGAGCGCCAAGCCATATCCGGCGGAGATCGTTACGCATACGCTTGACGGCGTCCCGCTCTACGAAGTCGTGCCGGCGACCCTGTCGCCGGGTTACGAATCTTGCGCGATTTTCTATGTGCATGGAGGCGCCTATATCCATGGCGCCGGGTTGGCTGGCGCCTACATGTCCCAGCCACTCGCTGGCTTGGCCGGAATGCGGGCGTTCTGCGTTGATTATCGGATGCCGCCGGACCACCCATATCCGGCGGGCCTTGAGGACACGGTCGACGCCTATCGCTGGGTGCTGGAACGATATGAAGCGCGCAACATCGTGGTCGCTGGGGGTTCCGCCGGTGGCGGGCTTGCGGCCGCACTCGTTCTGAAAGCACGCGACATCGGGCTGGCGATGCCCGGTGCCTGCATTCTCGCCACGCCCGAAGCGGATCTGACGGAATCCGGCGACAGCTTCGAAACGAACGATACCGTGGATGTCGTGGGTGGGCACCGGCTTACCGACAGCATCGCCCTCTACGCGAATGGCCACAATTTGCGGGATCCCTATCTCTCACCGATCTTCGGGGATTTCAGCAAAGGCTTTCCGCCGACCATTCTCACCACCGGCACGCGGGACTTGTTCCTTTCGAACACCGTCATCATGCATCGGGCATTGCTGCGCGCCGGCATGGAGGCGGAGTTGCACGTGTGGGAGGCCATGCCGCATGGCGGATTTTTTGGCGCGCCCGAGGATAAGGAGATTCTCGCCGAGCAGGTGCGATTTATCCGCAAACGGCTGGGCGGCGGCTGAGGAAGTCATACTCAGGATCGAGATTGCCAGAATAATACGAGTGCGGAGGAAAGCCAGATGGACACAGAAGCGCTGAAGCACGCTCTTGATGCGCTCTTCGGACCGGACGATCAGACAAATGTGCTGCTGGTAAAAGCCTTCAGGCAGGGCGAGCCGCTGGTTCTGTCCGAAGCGATCACGGAGAGCACGCCGAGGTCGCTATCCGATCTTTATCTGGTCAAACTCATTGTGGGGCCGGGCAATCCCGGCCCAGTGGGTGCACCATCGACGTCGCCGGGTATCGGGATCGAGATCTGGCTGCCGCCGGCAGCAAACTGGGATGGTCGCGTGCATAATATCGGCGGCCTGGGCGGCTTCGACGGTGGAAATCACGCGTCGCCGAATCATGTCGGCTGGTTTTATGCGGCTTTGACCGCGGGCGCGGAAGGAACGGTTTCGGCGAGCACCGATTCCGGCCACGCCGCAACGAACGGCGCCTGGGGGATGAATCCGGATGGCACACCGGCGACCCAGCTCTGGGTCGATTATGCGCATCGCGCCATGCACGAAATGGCCGTCAAGACCAAAGCATTGGCAGCCGCCTATTACGGGCGAGCAGCGTCGTATGCATACTTCGAGGGTGTTTCGAACGGCGGCCGCCACGGCTACCGCCTGGCGCAGCAATATCCTGGCGATTATGACGGCATCGCGGCGCATCTGCCCGCCATCCATCTCATGGAATTCGGTATCGCCAACCTGTATCGCGATGTGGTCGTTCAGCGTGATCTCGGCGGCGTGCCGTTGACCGAGGGGCAGATGGACCTCGTATCCAATGCGGCCATCCAGGCCTGCGACGTGGTGGGCGGCGAGCATCTCGGTTACATCATGGATAACGAGGCCTGCCGCTACGATCCCACCCGGGATCCCGCTGTTCTTTGCATCGCCGATGGCGGCACGAACACGACGCCGGATGCCGTCACCAGACTACAGGCCCAGGCAATAAACAAGATGTGGTACGGCCCAACCACGGATGGTTCCGTCCCGTCGCCGGCGGACGACAACGGTGTCGCAACAGGGCTGCACGGCAAGCGGCGCTGGTACGGCTTCGCGCGCGGGACGTCGCTGTACAACGCCTTCTTCACGAAATATGATCCGAGAATGAGCGAAATACTTCGCGCCGCCGCGGCAAGCGGCGACTCCGCGGGTGCCGATATGGTTGCGCTCGCGCTGCAGAGCGCCGCCATCGCCGGGCCGCGATTTTACAACGCATCCGGCGGCGGGGAGGCGCGCTGGCGTGATCTTTCCTACGCGCAGCTTGCGGAGGCGTTCACCATCGCCGCGCGCCGTGATGCCGAGTTCGCCAATGTTTCGAGTGTTGATCCGGATCTTTCCGCTTTCAGGAGGCGTGGTGGCAAGATGCTGAGCTGGCACGGTTGGAACGATGAGGCGATCCCCGTGCAAAGCACGATCCAATATTACGACAAAGTTATCGAAGCAATGGGCGGCCTGGCCAACGTGCAGAGCTTTTTCAAGCTCTATCTCGTGCCGGGCGGCGGTCACATGTCGCCGCACGGCACGTCAAACCCGAATGCCAATCCACCCGCCGTCGCGCCTGGTCAATTCTATCGGTTACTGGTGGAATGGGTAGAAAATGGCGTCGAGCCAGGGTGCGTGGAGATCGCATCGCCAATGCCCGGCCCCGTTCGGATTACTCAGCCGATTTGTCCATATCCGCAAAAGGTAAGTTATACAGGTGGTGATCCGTTTGCGGCTGCAAGCTATACCTGCAGATAGGGTGATTTCCAGGGTGAGCCGCCGATCGACCAGCCTTTCGCGAGATATTTGTTAAGTCTGTCGATCGAAGGCTTCCTGATCCTCCGGCGCGCCGAACAGCCAAATCA
>DATJOH010000513.1:0-2818 GCA_035507235.1 Acetobacteraceae bacterium | reverse complement strand
GGGCGCGTTATCGGTAATGAAAAGCTCCGCGGCAAAATCACCGTCGCTCCCGCGCCAGGATACGATGGGCAGGGCGTCGCCAGTGTCATCATCGTACCAGCCGCGTAGCTGGTCGAAACGTTCGGCGGCACGGGACCGGATCGCCGATGCCGCCACAAGCGTGGCGGCGCAGAGCGCGATGCGGCTGAAGGTCTGATATCTGTTCGGTTGCCGCCGCATCAATCATTCTCCCGTTGCAATGTGCCCAGCCCGACGTCGTTGAGCTGATCGATCGTGATCGCGGTCGCCTTGCCGTCGGGACCGATCGTAAAATTCACGCCCGCGGGCACGTCCGGCGACTCCGGGTCGGGGAAGCAGATATACGCGTCGCGATCGAAATGGCGGAGCGTGTAGATTCGTTTGCCTCCCGGGCCCAAGCGCACGGTCAGCACATGATTTCGCGCCGACACCGTGGCTTCACCGATATAGGCGTTGGCGTAATGGCCGACATAGGCGGCATCGACGAGGGCGGGCGTGGGTGTTGCCGGCGGCGCCGCGTATCGCGCCTTTGCCTGCTTGGCGGCGGCGCCGAGCAGGCCGGAATAGGCTTCGTTCCAGGGCGTAATCCAATCCTTGCCTGGCTTGCCGTCGAATGCCTGGTCGGCGAACTCATCGGCGATGCCTTCCGGCACGCCGGTGGGGAAAGTGTTTGCCAGCAGAACAATGCCAAGTTTTGCTTTTGGGTACAGCGTCACCAGGCTGCGGGCGCCGACGCTGAAGGCGCCGGCGTGACCCCAGGTGAGGCCATGGCGGCCGAATTCCACGTTCCAGCCGAGCGCGTAGAAGGCGGCCGCGCCGGTTACCGGATTGGTGCCGCGGCCGATCTGGGGTTCGTGGGTTTCCGCCAGTGCTTTTGCCGCAATCAAGGGCTTGCCGTTGAATTTGCCGTCGGCAAGTTCCAGGCGCAGCCATTGCGCCAGGTCGCGCACAGAGGAACTGACGCCGCCGGCGGGTGCCTGCGCGTCGGGCTGCCGCTGCAGCACCACCCATTTGCCGTCGATCTTGACGTGCAACGAGGCGCGATTGCCGCGGCGGACGAAATCCGCGTAGCGGGAGCTGGTGGAGGCCATGGCGAGCGGCCGGTAGAGAAAATCGTCGGCAACCTGCTCCCAGGATTTGCTGGTGGGTTTGGCGGCCGCGACCGCGCCTTCCGTCAGGCCGAAATTGCTATAGGAATAAACGGCGCGAAAACTCGACGATGCGGGAACGAGCGCGAGTCGGTGCAGGATTTCGCCGCGGTCGTAGCCAATATCCTCGAGCTCGTTGCCGGCAACGCCGGGCAGGCCGCTGCGGTGAACGAACAGGTCGCGCACGGTGAGTTCGGCGGTCGGGTAGGCATCGTGCAACCGGAACGAGGGATCGATGTCGGCGATGCGCGAATCCCAGGAGACGAGGCCCTTGCTGACCAGAGCCGCAACGATTGTCGAAGACACCGGCTTGGACATCGAGGCGATCTGAAACACCGTGTCGGGCGTGACCGCGTCCGGCTTGCCGGCTTGGCGCAGACCGTAGCCCTTGCTGAACACCACCTGGTCGTCGAACACCACGGCGATGGCGAGGCCGGGAACGGCGCCGTTCGCGACCTGTTGCTTTGCCGTGGCATCGAGGGCGGGCAGGGCGGCCATCACCTGCGCGCGCGTGACGGTTTGCGCCATGGCGGTTGCCGGCATGATCAGGACGACAAGCCAGGTGGCGAGCCGCAGCGGCCGCCATCTGCGTACGGATGCTCGGTCTGATTGTGGAGATTGAGTCATCGGCCTTCCTCTCTCGCCCGGCGGGGTGCACCCTGGGCGCAATATCATCGCAGTCAAACTGCCTCGTGAGGTGGTCGGGCTCTTATACCAAGCTGCGGTGAGATTGACACATGGGTGATGGAAGGAAGAATTTCTTTTTTGAAAAAAAGAAACAAAAAACTTTTGCTCTCGGCGGGCAGCAGCGAACCTAATCACATAGCCGAGGTGTTGCCGAAACAGATAAAAGTTTCTTGGTTCTTTTTTTCAAAAAAGAACTACTTTCCTGGCGCTTGCCTTCCTTTGACGGTGAGTCGCTCTCATTGCGGGTGATATTACGCTATTTACTGGGAAGCTGCGCGCATCTGTAGGTTTCGGTTGCGAAGACGAGGATATCCGCGGCGAAGTCACGCCGGCAAACCGCTGCGTCCTTCGCCCGCGACTCGGTCGCGTTCCAATAGGAGACATACAGCGCCGAACCGTCCTGATCGGGAGACGTGGGCAAGCAGAACAAGGGTGGCTGGCCGCGTTGCCGCACCGCGTCGTCGGCCGCGCGCAGGCCGGCCAGGATGGCCGCGAATTCGTCGCGCCGGCCTGCCTCGGCCTCGACGTTGCGGTCGAGCATCGCCTTGTTTGTTGCGTTGGCGTCGTAAACGCCGTTCGTCTCGGTTGGTGAGGCTTGCGTCTGGATCCAGGCGAGCGATGCCGCATGCGTGCGGTCGTAGAGCCGATCGCAGACCGAGCCGGCAACGTAGCCTTTCACGACCCTGTCGTGGTGGCGCAACAGATACCAGCCGCCGAGCAGCAGCCCGCCGGTCACGAGGGAGAAGAGAGCCACGGATATGCCGCTTCCGGAGCTTTCGGCCATGGCAATCCCTAATCAGGCATCGAATAGTAGGCCAAGTGGTTTCTCGCTATTGAGATTTGCGCTTCTTGAACGCGGCGACTTCTGTCGCAGAGAGCTTAAACCATTCTCCGTTCGCTCGCTTGTCAGCGAATCTTCGGTGCCAGTATGCTTCAATGCCAGCCGGGTCGTCGGTTCTGATACT